>NZ_JBTJEQ010000051.1:0-32777 GCF_054456675.1 Jatrophihabitans sp. YIM 134969 | reverse complement strand
CGCCCCGCTCGGCCGGCTCGGGCGGCCCTCGACCGCGCCGCCCGCGGCGTGGAGAGCGACCGGTGCGGCGGTCCGACGGCTGCACGACACCCCGCCGCCGCCGTGGCCCCGCCACGACCGGGCCGGACTGCGTACCGAGGTCGACGCCGAGTGCGTGTGGCGGCTCGACCACGACGTCCTGCCCGCCGACGTCGTCCGGCGCAACCGGCACATCGCCGAGGCGGCGCTGCAGCCGTTCACCCCGGTGTTCGTCCACGACGACCTGCAGGTCGACCACGTCTTCGTGCAGGACGACGCCGTCACCGCGGTCCTCGACTGGTCCGAGGCGGGGGCGGGCGACGCCCACCACGATCTCGCCACGCTGACCCTCGGCCACAGCGAGCACCTCGACGACGTCCTGGCGGGCTACGGCGCGGGCGTCGACCGGGAGGCCGTCCGGGGCTGGTGGTCGTTGCGCAGCCTGCTCGCGATCCGCTGGCTCGCCGAACACGGCTTCGACCCGACCGCGCCCGGCTGCGAGATCGACGTGCTGACCTCCCAGACCTGACCTCCCAGACCTCACCTCCCGGACCTGACGGACGGGTGCGAGCGGTGCGAGCCCCTCCGGGTGCCGCCGGACCGCGGTCGGCGGTTACGGTCCGGTGGTGGACGACGTCGCCCGCGCCTACCGCTCCGCCCTGTCCGGTGGACGACTGCGTGAGTTCTCCCTGACCGACTACGACCGCACCGGGATCCCCGTGGTGGCGACGGTCTGGGACGACGGCCGCAGCGACGCCCACGGCGTGGGCTACGGCAGCACCGAGCAGGCCGCGACCATCGGGGCGCTCGGCGAACTCGCCGAACGGGTGGTGCTCGCACCGGTCGTGCGGGGTCTGCCGCGCCGCCGCGCCTCCCACCGCGACCTGGTCGACGATCTCGGCGCCGACCACGTCGCCGACCCGCTCACCCTCGTCCTGCCGGCCGGGTCCGACTACGCACCGACCGCCCCGCTCGACTGGGTGCCGACCACCCGCTGGCGTACCGGCGAGCAGGTCTGGGTGCCCGTCGAGTTCGTGGCGTCGGACCCGGTGGGCGTACCCGACCGACCGCTCGTCACCCCGATCACCAACGGCCTGGGCGCGGGCGACACCGCGGACCGGGCCGTCGGGCACGGACTGCTCGAACTGCTGCAGCGCGACGGTGACACCGTGTCGTTCCGCGCGCTCGACCAGGGGGTCGTGGTCGACGTCGACGCCAGCACCGACCCCGAGACCCGCGCGCTGGTCGAGGGATTCCGCGCGCGCGGGATCGAACCGGTCGTCAAGCTCGCCGCCACCGAGTTCGTCCCCGTCGTCTACTGCACCGGCGACGACACCGATCCCGACGCCCCGCCGATGGCGCTCGGCGCCGTCGGCGAGGCCGCGCACCCCGACCGCGACGTCGCGATCCGCAAGGCTCTGCTGGAGTTCGCGTCGTCGCGCGCGCGACGGGTGTTCGCGTTCGGTCCACTGGAGACGACGCGATCGTTGCACCCGGACTACCTGGCCGAGGAACTGCAGCGTCCCCTCGGCGAGCAGGAGCCCCGCGCCCTGGCCGCGATGCGGGAGTGGGCGGGGTGGGACGCCACCACGACCCGCCGCGCGCTGGAGCCGGTGTTCGGCAAGCGGGTGACGACCGTCGACCCCCGATCGTTGCCCAGTGCACCACCGCTGGACCCTTCGGCGTTGCTCACCGACCTGCTCGACCGGCTCGCGGACTTCGACGTCCTGGTCGTGGTGTCCCCCGAGGGCGGCCCCGGGAACATCCGCGCCGCCAAGGTGATCGCGCCGGGGCTGGAGGTCGAGACGATGTCGTACCTGCGCATCGGCGAACGGGTGGCCACCCGCCTGCTCGAGCGCGGCGACGACCTGGTCGGCCGCGGCGAGCCCGACCGCCCGGGTCGGCTCCCCGTCCGGCTCACGGCCGCCGCCACCGAGCGGCTGGGCGGGCCGGTCTGGCTGGACGCCGACGCGGTCGAGCGGGTCGTCGGGCCGCTCTACCCGCTGTACCGCGAACCCCGGCGCCACGCCGTGCAACGGACGACAGGCCCCGTGAACTCGCTGGACGCCCTGCGCCGCTCGCAGGACCGCGACTTCGGGCAGGAGGGCATCCCCATGGTGCTCGCACTGGTCGACGAGACCGGCGAGTGGGAAACCCCCGATCCGGGCGGGGTTCCCTCCCCGGACGACGCCGCACTCGTCGCCACCCTCGACCGTCTCCGCGCGGACCTGCTCCCCACCCGCCGCGACGACGACCTGGGCGTCACCGCCACGTTGCTGGCCACCGCGGGCTGGCTCGACGACCAGCAGGAGGACGCGTGACCCTGCCGGGCTGGACCGCGCACCGGGCGGCGATCGCCGCGGGCCGCGGCCTGCGGGTCGTCAACTTCCACACCACCCCTGCGGGCCGGGCGGACGCGCTGCGCGAGACGTTGCGCCGCTGGACCGCCCGGGCCGTGGCGGCCGACCTCGCCGACCTCGACGCGTTCTTCGCGGCGGGCGGGCGCTGGCCCGACGCCCGACCGCGGTTCCTGGCCGTGTTCTACGAGGGTTACGCCGACCACGCGGCGGTGGCCGCCCCGGTGCTCGCCGAACTCGGCGTGCCCGGGTGGTTCGCCGTCTGCACCGGGTTCGTGCAGTGCCCGGTGGCCGAGCAGGAGGCCTTCGCCCGGTCCCACTTCATCGCCATCTCCCCCGAGGAGACCGACGGTCGCCGGCTCGCGATGACGTGGGACGAGATCGCCGGACTCAGTCGCGACCACGTCGTCTTCCCGCACACCGCCTCCCACGACGGCATCGCGGAGACCGTCACCGACGCCGACCTGGACCGTGAGGTCCGGGAGCCCTGGCGGTTGCTGCAGCAGCACACCGACGGCCGGGCCGGGGCGGCCTTCGCCTGGATGGGCGGCACCCCGTACGGCGCGAGCGCGGGCCACGACCGCGCGGTGCGTGACGCCGGGATCCGCTACGTCGTCAGCAACACGATGATCCAGCGCATCGCCCGGTGAGCTCGCCTACTTGATGCCGCTGCGCGCGAGGCCCTGCACGAAGTAACGCTGGAACGCGAGGAACAGGATCACCATCGGCAGCACGGCGATGATCGACACCGCCATGATCGCGCCGTAGTTGGCCACGTACTGACCCTTGAGGTCGGTGTTGAGGCCGAGCGGCAGGGTGAACAGGTCCTGGCTGCTGAACAACGCGACCAGCGGCCACGCGAACGCGTTCCACTCGCTCATGAACGACAGCAGCGTCAGCACCGCGATGAGCGGCTTCGACAGCGGCAGCACGATGCTGCGGAACGTGCGGAACTGACCGGCGCCGTCGACCCTCGCGGCTTCGAGCAGTTCGTCGGGGATGGCGAGGAAGAACTGCCGGGCCAGGAAGATGCCGAACGCCGCCGCCGCCTCGGGCAGGATCACGGCCCAGATCGTGCCGAACAGGTGCAGCTGGATCGTCAGCTTGAACAGCGGCACCATGATCGCTTGGATCGGGATCATCATGGTCGACAGCAGCAGCAGGAACACCGCGTTGCGGCCCCGGAACGGCAGCTTGGCGAAGGCGTAGCCGGCCAGCAGGTTCAGCACCACCGAGATGACCGTGACGGCCAGGGTGATGACGAACGAGTTCCGCATCCACGTCCACACCGGGAACTCGCGGATCGGCACGGTGAAGTTGTCGAAGGTGAAGTGCTCCGGCCACCAGTGCAGCCCGGGCGAGTAGACGTCGCCCTTGTCGGAGAAGGCGGTCACCAGCATCCAGTAGAACGGGAAGAACATCACCACGGTGATGACAACCGCGAGCGCGACCCGCAGGCCGAAGAAGCGGCCGCGGCGGCGTTTGCGCAGGTACTTCGCCCGTTCGGGCGTCACCACGACGCGCTGGTCGTCGGCGGTGGGTGGTGCGGCCACGGTGGTCACGATGGGCTCCTCACGCGACCTGGTCGCGGTTCTTGCTGCTGCGCCACTGGGCCGTCGTGATCAACAGCGTCACGAGGAAGATCACCACGCCGACCGTCGCGGCGTAACCGAGTTCGCCCGGGCCCTTCTCGTCGAAACCCGTGCGGTAGGCGTAGGTCACCAGGAAGGTCGTCGAGTAGTTCGGGCCGCCCGCCGTCATGGCGTACACGGTGTCGAACACCTGGAACGAGTAGATGAGGTTCATGATCAGCAGGAAGAACGTCGACGGCCCCAGCAGCGGCAGCACCACGGTGCGGAACCGCTGCCACGGCGAGGCGCCGTCGATGGTGGCCGCCTCCAGCACGTCGACGGGCAACGCCTGCAGTCCGGCGAGGTAGATCAGCATGTCGAAGCCGATCCGCTGCCACAGCGTCATGAGGATGACCGAGGTCATGGCCCAGCTGCCGTTGCTCTGCCACGCCGGCCCGGTGATGTGCAGGATGTCCAGGAACTTGTTGACGAACCCGTTGTACTGGTCGAACATCCACGCGCCGAGCAGGCCGGTCGACACCCCGGAGATCACCAGCGGCAGGAAGATGATCGAACGGAACAACACCCGGCCGGGCAGTACGCCGTTGAGCAGCACCGCGATGCCCAGGCCGATCGCCATCCCCACCGGGACCGTTCCCAGCGTGAACACGACGGTGTTGAACAGCGTCCGGTAGAACGTCGAGTCCTGGAACAGGTCGACGTAGTTGTTGACGCCGGCGTAGAGCGACGGCCCGAGCGACTCGACCTTCTGGAAGCTCAGGACGAAGGCCCAGCCGAGCGGGATGATGAGGAAGACCAGCACCATCACCAGGTTCGGGCCGAGGAACGTCATCGCCGCGAGCGTGCTCGCCCGGCCGCGCAGGGACCGGTTGTGACGCGGGTCGGGCGCGAAGGTCTCGTCGGCGCGGCCGCGCGGGACGGCGAGGCCCTCCTCGACGGTGGTCACCGGTGGGTTCTCAACCGCCGACGGCCTGGTTGATGGCGGTGTCGATGCCGCTCACGACCTTGGCGGTGTCGGTTCCGGTGAACGCCTGCTCCAGTTGGTCCTGCAGCGCCGAGTTGATGGTGTTGAACGCCGAGACCGTCGACTCCCGCACGATGGTGTCCGAGATGGTCGAGGCCTGCTCCGCGCAGACCTTCACGACGTCCGGACGTGAGGCGTACTGCAGGTCGGCCGTGGCCAGCGACTTCAGGGTCGGCAGTTCGATGGCCTGCTCGCAGAAGTACTTCATCTGGTCCTCGGCCACGAGGAACTTCAGGAACGCCGCGGCGAGATCGGGGTTCTTGGTGTCCTTGCGCGCCACGATCGCGTTGCCGCCGAGGTCGGCCGCCGCTCCCTTGTCGCGCGGCAGGTAGGTCGCCGCCCACTGACCCTTGTAGCCGGACTTCGGGTCGGCGAGCGCCGGCACGAGGAAGTCCCCGACGAACGTCATCGCGACCAGGCCGCTGCGGAAGAAGTCGTCGGAGTACTTCGACGTCTTGACCGTGTTCGTGTTCGGCACCCACTTGTTCGCGAAGAACGACTTCGTGAAGTCCAGGGCCTTGGTCGCGGCCTCGGAGTCGAACGCCGACTTGTTCAGGTCCTCGTTCAGGACGGTGCCGCCCGCCTCGTAGTGCCAGGACAGCCAGCGGTACGCGCCCGCCTGGGTCCAGTTGTAGGCGAAGGGGAACTTGGTCGCGGGCAGCTTCGAGCGCAGCTTACCGGCGATGTCGCCGAACTCCTCCCACGTCCACGCGTTCTCGAGCGAGTCCGGGACGGTGGTGACGCCGACCGAGGCCAGGATGTCCTTGTCGTAGACGATGCACGAGGTGTCGGTCTGGTGCGGCACGCCGTAGGGCACGCCGGAGAACTTGATGCCCTCCCACAGTGCCGGCAGGAACGCGCTGACCTCGTCGTCGGTGAAGTAGGGCGTCATGTCGAGAAGGACGTTCTTGCTGCTGTACTTGCCGATGGTGGTGTAGTCGACCCGGAAGACGTCCGGCGCGGTGTTGGACTGCAGGCCCCGGTCGATCCCGGCGAAGAAACCGTCGTAGGGCACGGTCTTGAGGGTGATCTTCGCCCCCGGGTTCGCCGCCTCGAACTTGTCCTTCGCGTTCTGGAACCCGGCGGTCTCCCCGGTGCTGCCACCCCAGAAGGCGAACGTCAGCTCGCCGGTCTGCGGGCCGAGATCGGCCTTGCTGCCGACCTCCTCGGTGCTGCCCGTGGTCTCGCTGGTGCCGTTGACACCCGAGCGCACCGACGAGCACGCGGTCAGCGCCGCGAGGCCGGAGGCGCCGGCGAGACCGGACAGGAACGCACGACGAGAGGTGGGCACCGGGAACTCCTGCGGTCGGGTGGGGATACGCCGTGGTCTCGACAAGGACCGCGGAAGAAGCTGAACACGTTCAGCAGCCGGGGTCAACTCCCCTCATGTTCGCGTCGCCACCGGGCCGGGCGGTCGTAGCCCCAGGGCCGCGAGTTCGATCGCCGCCAGGCCGTCGATCACCGGCCGGTCACCGCGGAGGAACGCCGTGCCGGGCGAGGGATCGACCCGGTGCAGCTGCCCCACCGGACGGTGCGCGAGCGCGCGCAGCGCCAACAGCGGCGCGTCGCCGCGGTCGCGGGTGCGCGCGGCCGCCGTCGCGGAAACGACCCACCGCACGCGCCCCGGCAGCCACTTGACCAGCAACCAGGTGATCGGCACCAGCGCCACCAGCACCGCGAGGATCAGCGCCACCTTGGCCACCGCGTCCTGCTGCGAGACGCCGGCCGCGGCGACCCCGTTCGCCGCGTCCCGCGCCTTCTCGAACGGGGTGGCGAGCGCGTCCCCGGCGAGCGGCACCTTCCCGGCCCCGTCCGCGGCGTCGGCGAACGACGACGACAGCGAGTTCCCGGCGTCCTCCACCTTCTTGCCGGCCACCGCGAGCGTCATGACGGCACCGTGGACGGCGCGGGCGACCAGGATCCAGACGACGACCCAGGCGAGCACGGCGAGGTCGCCCGCGACCTGACGGGTGAGCCGGACGGGCGTCTGCGCGTAGAACCTCATGCCGGTGCCCTACCCACCACACGCTCGCGCCACCGGCGGACCCGGCCACCCCGGCCGGGTCAGGCGCCGGCGAGCGCACCCCGGACGCTCTCGCCCATGAGCGCGAGGTGGTCGAGGTCGGCGAGGTCGAGCACCTGCAGGTACATGCGCTGCACCCCGGCCTCGCCCCACCGCCCGAGCTTGTCGACCACCTCGTCGACGGTGCCGGCGGCCGCGCTGGTCTCCCGGAGCTCGGCGGGTTCGCGTCCGATCGCCGCGGCCCGCCGCGCGAACTCGGCCTCGTCGGACCCGACCACCGCCACCTGCGCCGCCGACCAGGCCATGGTCCCGGGATCGCGGTCGATCGCGCGGCACGCCGCCCGCACCCGGTCGAACTGGGCCGTCACGGTCTCGAGGGTGTCGAACGGGACGTTGAACTCGTCGGCGAACCGGGCCGCGAGCGCCGGGGTCTTGGTCGGGCCCTTGCCGCCGATGACGATCGGCACCCGCGGGGTCCCCGTGCGCCCGGTCTGGACCGGCTTGGGCAGCGCGGGCGAGTCCTCCAGCGTGTAGACCTCGCCACGGTGGTCGAACGTCTCCCCCACCGGGGTGTCCCACAGCCCGGTGATCACCTCGAGCTGCTCGGTGAGCTTGGTGAACCGCTCGCCGAACGACGCCCCGAAGTCGATGCCGTACGCCGTGTGCTCCGACGCGAACCACCCAGCGCCCAGACCCAACTCGGCCCGGCCACCCGAGATGTCGTCGACGTTCGCCACGGCCATGGCGAGCATCGACGGGTGCCGGAACGTCGCCGAGGTGACCAGCGTGCCGAGCCGGATGTCGGGCACCTGCGCCGCGATCGCCGCCAGGGTCACCCACGAGTCCGACGGGCCCGGCCGGGCGTCGCCGTCGCCCATCCGCACGAGGTGGTCGGAACGGAAGAACGCGGAGAACCCGTGCTCGCGGGTGGCCCGGGCGACGCCCAGCAGGTCGGCGTACGACGCCCCCTGCTGGGGTTCGGTGAAGATGCGGAAGTCCATGGGTTCGACCCTAGGTCGGGCGGGTCAGCTGCGCCGCGCCGCCTGCGCCCGCTCGACGTCGGCCGTCTGCTCGGGGTCGAGCTTGCGGGTGTCGCGAGGCTCGGCGAACGGCTGGACGTCCTCGGGCAGGCCGCCCTCGATGGCCTTCTGGTGGTCCAGTTCGGCGTTGACCTCGGCGCCGAACAGGATCGCGATGTTCGTGATCCACAACCACACGAGGAAGACGATCACCGCTGCGAGCGAGCCGTAGGTCTTGTTGTAGTTGGCGAAGAAGGCCAGGTAGAGCGCGAACAGACCCGAGGCCAACAGCCACAGCACGACCGCGATCACGCCGCCGGGGCTCACCCACTTCACGCCGGCCTGCTTGGCGTTCGGGGCGGCCCAGTACAGGACGGCGAGGATCACCGAGACCAGCAGCAGCAGGATCGGCCACTTGACGATGTCCCAGACGGTGACGGCGGTGTCGCCGAGGCCGATGGCGTTGCCGATGGTCTCGGCCACCGGCCCGGTGCTGACGACGATGAAGGCCCCGACGGTCAGCAGGACGACGGCGAGCACGGTGACGCCGAGCCGGACCGGCAGCGTCTTCCAGATCGGCCGGCCCTCGCCGATGCCGTAGATGACGTTGCTGGCGCGCATGAAGCCCGCGACGTAGCCCGACGCCGACCACAGCGCCAGCAGCACGCCGATGATCGCGGTGACGCTCGCGAGCCCACTGTTGCTCTGCGCCTGCTGGAACACCTGGGTCACGATGTTGTCGACACCGCTCGGCGCGATCGACGTGACCTGGTCCTCGGTCTTCTGGGCGGTGTCCTTGCCGAGCAGACCGATGATGGCGACCAGCACGAGCACACCCGGGAAGATCGACAGGACGGCGTAGTACGTCAGCCCGGCCGCGAGATCGGTGAGGTTGTCGTGCTTGAACTGACCGCCCGCCCGCTTCGCGGTGGCGAGCAGCGAGGGCTTGTCCAGGTCGGTGGGACTGTCGGGCTCACCGCGGTTGTCGTCGTTCGGGCTCATGTCGAACCCCTACCCCGATCTGTCCGGTACCGGACATCTCAGGCACCGCCGGGTCGGTCAGGCCCGGACGAGGGGGGTGAGCACCGCGATCGCGCGGTCCACGGCGTCGTCGTCGACGTCGAGGTGGGTGACCAGACGGAGGAACCGCGGCCCGAGCGCACTGACGTACACGCCCTCGGCGCGGGCCTTGGCCGCGACCGTGGGGGCGTCGTCGGCGTGGACCACCACGATGTTGGTGTCGACCGTCGCGGGATCGATGCCCAGTGCAACCGCGATGCGCCGCGCGCGGACGTGGTCGTGGGCCAGCCGCTCGAGGTGGTGCTCGACCGCGTACCGCCCGGCCGCCGCGAGGATGCCGACCTGCCGCATGCCGGCGCCGTACCGCTTGCGCCAGACCCGCGCCTCGGCGATGCGGTCGGCGGTCGAGACCAGGACCGAGCCGACCGGTGCGCCGAGCCCCTTGGACAGGCACACGGACACGGTGTCGAAACCGGCGGCGAGTTCGGCGAGCGGTGTGCCGGTGGCGACGTGCGCGTTCCACAACCGGGCGCCGTCGAGGTGCAGGCCGAGCCCGTTCTCCTTCGCCAACCGTTGCACCGCGGCCACGTCGGCCGACCGTTGCACGGTGCCACCACCGAAGTTGTGGGTGTTCTCGAGCGCGATCGCGGCGGTCGAGACCAGGTACGGCCCGGCGTCGGGCGAGACGATGGCCCGGACGGCCTCGACGTCGACCCGGCCGTCGGTCGAGGGCCAGGTGCGGGTGGTGATGCCGGAGAACACGGCGGCGTGGCCGAGTTCGGCGCGGGCCACGTGGGCCTGGACGTCGCAGAGCAGCTCCTGGCCGGGCGCGACCAGCGAGCGCAGGCCGAGCTGGTTCGCGAGCGACCCGCTCGGGGCGAACAGACCCGCCTCGTGGCCGAGCAACGCGGCGACCTCGGCCTCGAGGGCGTTGACCTCCGGGTCCTCGCCGTAGACGTCGTCGCCGACCTCGGCCGTCGCCATGGCCTCGCGCATCGCGACCGTCGGCCGGGTCACGGTGTCGCTGCGTAGGTCGACCACCGGCGCCGCCGACCGCAGGTCGTCAGTCACGACGTGGGCTCGGAGTCGAGCATGGCCAGCAGCTCGCTGCGCCGCCGGTCGGCCTTGAGCCGCTCGGCCACCTGGAACGCCAGCTCCAGGCTCTGCTCGATGTTGAGGCGGGGGTCGCAGGCCGTCTCGTACCGCAGGCCGAGGTCGGCCGCGGTGAGGTCCTGGGTGCCGCCGATGCACTCGGTGACGTCGTCGCCGGTGAGCTCGACGTGCAGGCCGCCCGGGTGGGTGCCCAGCGCCTCGTGCACGTCGAAGAAGCCGTCGACCTCGTCGATGATGCGGTCGAGGTGACGGGTCTTGATGCCGTCGACCGTCTCCTCGGTGTTGCCGTGCATCGGGTCGCACTGCCACACCACGAGGTGCCCGGTCGAGGCGACCTTCTCGACGAGCGGGGCGAGGGCGTCACGCACCCGCTTGTTGCCCATCCGGCTGATGAGGGTCAGCCGGCCGGGGACGTTGTCGGGGTCGAGTCGCTCCACCAGTTCGGCCGCGAACTCCGGCGTGGTGGTGGGGCCGAGCTTCACGCCGATCGGGTTGGCGATGCGGCTGATGAAGTCCAGGTGGGCGCCGTCGGCCTGCCGGGTGCGCTCGCCGACCCACACGAAGTGGCCGGACAGGTCGTACGCCGTGCCGTCCTCGATGCGGGTCAGCGCCCGCTCGTAGTCGAGGATCAGCGCCTCGTGCGAGCTGAAGAGCTCGACCGAGCGCAGGGCGTCGTCGTCGACCCCGCACGCGCGCATGAACCGCACGGCGGTGTCGATCTCCGACGCCAGCTGCTCGTAGCGGGCGCCGGTGTGGGTCGAGCGCGCGAAGGCGGCGTTCCAGGCGTGGACGCGGTCCAGCGCCGCGAGCCCGCCGCCGGCGTAGGCCCGCATGAGGTTCAAGGTGGCCGCAGCCGAGTGGTAGGCCCGAAGGATCCGCTCGGGGTCGGGGGTGCGCGACGCCTCGTCGCCGGCCAGGTCGTTGACCATGTCGCCGCGGTAGGAGAACAGGCCGCTCGCGTCCTTGTCGGAGCTGCGCGGCTTCGCGTACTGCCCGGCGATGCGGCCGACCTTGATCACCGGCATCGACGCGCCGTAGGTCAACACCACGGCCATCTGCAGCAGCACCCGCACCTTGCCGGCGATGTCGGCCTGCGAGCTGGTCGCGAAGGTCTCGGCGCAGTCGCCGCCCTGCAGCAGGAACGCCTCGCCGCGGGCGACGCTCGCGAGCCGCGCCTTGAGGGTCTCGACCTCGCTCGCGACCACCAGCGGCGGCTTGCCGGCGAGTTCGGCCGAGACCCGCGCGAGGGCGTCGCGGTCGGGCCAGGCCGGCTGCTGCGCCGCAGGCAGCTCCCGCCACGCGTCGAGCCCGAGGTCGGCGGCGGACACCGACGGTGTCACACCGGACAGCAGATCAGGCAGGGGATCGAGCGCGGTCACCTGTCGAGGATAGCCGCGCCCGACCGCCCGGTTCCCGGGCGCGCGGGGTGCCGCGCCCGTCGCTCAGGCCCGGGCGAACTGCTCGACCAGGGTGCTGCTGAAGGCGTCGAGGTCGTCGGGGTTGCGGCTGGTGACCAGCGTCCACCCGTTCTCCGGGCTGACCACCACCTCCTGGTCGACCCACTCGTGCGCGCCGGCGTTGACGATGTCGGTGTGCAGGCTGGGCCAGCTGGTGAGCGTCTTGCCCTCCAGCACCCCGGCCTCGACGAGCGTCCACGGCCCGTGGCAGATCGCCGCGACCGGTTTGCCGGCGTCGACGAACGCGGTCGCGAACGCCACCGCCTGGGGGTCCGTCCGCAGCTTGTCGGGGTTGGTGGTGCCGCCCGGCAGCACCAGCGCTGCGTACTCCGACGGGTCGGCCTCGGCCACCGTGACGTCGACGTCGAAGGTGTCGGCCGCGTTGACGTCCTCGTGGAACGCCTGCGCCTTCCCGGACTCCGGTGCGACGAGCACCGGCTGGCCGCCGGCGTCGGTCACCGCCTGCCACGGCGTCGTCAGCTCCACCTGCTCGACCCCGCTGTTGGCGATGAGGAACGCGATCTTCTTGCCCTGCAGTTCGTTGGTCACGTACGTCAGCCGTACCCAGCGAGCCCCCGGCGTCACCCGTCCACGCGCGCACCCTCCCCGGGTTCGTCGTGCTCTGCCCCCACGCGTCGGAGCAGTGCACGAGGAACGCGGCCCTCAGTCCCGGCCGGAGCGCCCGAGACCCGCCCGACCGAACGTCGGCGCTAGCGGCGGAACCCGGCGAAAGGGACGAAAGCCTTGACACTCCGGTGGTGGGAGATGTTCAGTTCCGCACAGAGTCGTGCCGTCCCGGCGTCGTGACGTGTGCGGTGGTCCCCACCGCGATCACGGAGCCCCGGCGCGCCGACCCCCGTCCTGGCGCCCCCGGAGGTACACCGTGACCCGTCCGCTCCCCCGCTCGTCGCGCCGGTCCTGGCGTCGCCTGCTCGTCGGTGCCGCCGCGCTGGCCGTGGCCGCGTCCGGCACGCTCGCCGGGCTCACCCCGCCCGCGGCGGCCGCCGCCCCGAAGCTCTGGGACGGCTCGACCGCGCCGCTGACGACACCGTGGTCGACCCAGGTCGGTCCGGACAACGCGCTGCCCGACTACCCGCGCCCCCAACTCGCGCGCCCGTCGGCGGCCTCCCCCCAGTGGACGAACCTCAACGGCCTCTGGCAGTACGCGGCGAGCGACGGCTACACCCCGCCTCCGGTCGGGCGCACGCTCGCCGACCGGGTGCTGGTCCCCTACCCGGTCGAGTCGGCCCTGTCGGGCGTCCGTCGCCACTCCGACTTCATGTACTACCGGCGGCAGGTCACCGTGCCCGCCGCCTACCGGGCGGACGGACGCCACGTGCGCCTGAACTTCGGCGCGGTGAACTACGACGCCACGGTGTGGGTCAACGGCCAGCAGGTCGCGCGGCACCTCGGCGGCTACGACGCTTTCAGCGCGGACATCACGCCGGCCCTCACCGCGCGCGGCCCACAGGAGATCCTCGTCGGCGTCCACTCACCGGTGGACGGTGCAACGATCCCGGTCGGCAAGCAGCGCCTCGACCCGGGCGGGATCTTCTACACGGCGGCCTCGGGCATCTGGCAGACGGTGTGGATGGAGCCGGTGGCGGCGACGAGCATCGCGACGCTCACGACCACCCCGAACGTCCCGGCCTCGACCCTGACCGTCACCCCGACCATCGCCGGCGACGCCGGCCGCTCCCGCGTCACCGTCAAGGCCTTCGACGGCACGCGGCAGGTCGCCACCGCCTCGAGCGCTGCGGGCGTCCCGCTCGCCCTCAAGGTGCCGAACCCGCACCTGTGGTCGCCCGACGACCCGTTCCTCTACACGATCAAGGCCACGCTGACCGGCCCGAACGGCACCGACACCGTCGAGAGCTACGCGGGGCTGCGCTCGATCGAGATCGCGCAGGTGAACGGCAAACAGCGCATCGTGCTCAACGGCAAGGCCACGTTCCTGCTCGGCACGCTCGACCAGGGTTACTGGCCGGACGGCGTCTACACCGCGCCCACCGACGCTGCCTTGAAGTTCGACATCCGGAAGACCAAGGACCTGGGCTTCAACACGATCCGCAAGCACATCAAGGTGGAACCCGCCCGCTGGTACTACTGGGCCGACAAGCTCGGGATGATGGTGTGGCAGGACATGCCGGCGCTGCCCACCGGCCGCAACTCCTCGCTCACCACCGGCGACAAGGCCAACTTCCGAGACGAGTTGTCCCGGATCGAGACCCAGTTGCAGGGCGTCACCTCGATCATCGGCTGGGTCCCCTTCAACGAGGGGTGGGGCCAGTGGAGCGTCGAGGCGGCGACCGAGGTCGGGCGTCAGGTCAAGACCCAGGACCCGACCCGGTTGGTCGACGAACGCAGCGGGTCCAACTGCTGCGACACCCCCGGTGACCCCGGCACGGGCGACGTCCTCGACTGGCACGTCTACCAGGGACCGGCGCTGCCGGCGCCCGACGCCACCCGGGCGTCGATGGACGGCGAGCACGGCGGGTTGACGCTGCCGGTCGAGGGTCACACCTGGCCCGGTGCCTCCCTCAACCCCTACGGTGCCGTGCCCGACCGGGCGGCTCTCAACGCGGGCTACGTCGCCAACACGAAGGTCCTGCGGGACCAGGGCGCCCCGTACGGGCTGTCCGGCAGTGTCTACACGCAGATCACCGACGTCGAGAACGAGCTCAACGGCCTGTTCACCTACGACCGGCAGGTGGAGAAGGTCGACGAGGCCAGGGTGCGTGCCATCAACCTGCAGACCATCGCCGCGGGCGCCGCGAGGACGCCCGCGCCGCCGGCGGGCCGGCCCGGCCTCGGAGGCGTGGGCCAGTGGCAGTTCGACGAGGGCAGCGGCACCACCGCCGCCGACTCGGCCGGGAGCCACCCGCTCACGCTGCAGAACGGGGCGTCGTGGACGACCGGGTTGTCCGGGAGCGCCCTGGCCTTGAACGGCGACGGCCAGTTCGCGGCCACCCAGAGCCGGGTGGTCGCGACCGACCGGCGCAACTACAGCGTGTCGGCGTGGGTGCGGCTCGACGCCGCCGGTGACGGGTTCCAGACCGTCGTCAGCGAGGACGCCGCGACCAACAGCGCGTTCTTCCTGCAGTACTCGGGCGCGGACCACCGCTGGGCGTTCAGCTTCGTCGGGGTCCGGGCGGTCGCCACGGACGTCGGGCAACCGGTGCCGGGCCGGTGGTACCACCTGGTCGGGGTGCGTGACGTCGTCGCGTCGACGTTGACGCTGTACGTCGACGGCTCGCCGGCGGCCCAGACCTCGGTGCTCGGCAACGCCGACGTCGCCGACGGCCCGCTCGCCGTGGGTCGCGGCCGGTACAACGGCGAGCCGGTCGACTACCTCGACGGCACCGTCGACGACGTGCGGGTGTTCAACCGCGCGCTGTCGGCCGGCGAGGTGGCGCAGCTGCACGACGCCGGCGCCGGCCCCACCGGGGCCTGACGCCGGTCGGGCCGTCCGCCGGAGCAGACCGTCAGCCGAAGAAGACCGTCAGCCGAAGAAGACCTCGGCCTCGGCGTAGCGCTCCGGCGGCACGGTCTTGAGCGTCGCGGTCGCCTCGGCGAACGGGACCCGCTCGATGGCCGTGCCGTGGAGGGCGACCATCTTGCCCCAGTCCTGCTCGTGGACGGCGTCGATGGCGTGCAGGCCGAAGCGGGTGGCGAGGTTGCGGTCGAAGGCCGTGGGCGTGCCGCCGCGCTGGATGTGGCCGAGCACCGTGGTGCGGGCCTCCTTGCCGGTGCGCTGCTCGATCTGCTTGCCGAGCCAGTCGCCGATGCCGCCCAGCTGCACGTGCCCGAACGCGTCGAGGTCCTGGTTGCGGGTGACGTTCGAGCCCTCGTCGGGCTTCGCCCCCTCCGCCACCACGATGATCGGCGCGTAGTGCGAGGCGAAGCGGCTCTCCACGTAGGCGCACACACGCTCGACCGAGAACGGCTGCTCGGGGATGAGGATGACGTTGGCGCCGCCGGCGATGCCGGACTCCAGCGCGATCCAGCCGGCGTGCCGGCCCATGACCTCGACGATGAGCGCGCGGTGGTGCGACTCGGCGGTGGTGTGCAACCGGTCGATGGCCTCGGTGGCGATGTTGAGCGCGGTGTCGAACCCGAAGGTGTAGTCGGTGGCGTTGAGGTCGTTGTCGATCGTCTTCGGCACGCCGACGACGTGCACGCCGTGCTCGGCCAGGCGGGTCGCCACGCCGAGCGTGTCCTCGCCGCCGATCGCCACCAGGGCGTCGACCCCGAGTTCGTGCAGGTTGGCCTCGATGCGCTCGACCCCGCCGTCGACCTTGAACGGGTTGGTCCGTGAGGACCCGAGGATCGTCCCGCCGCGCGGCAGGATCCCCCGCACCTCCGGGACGCCGAGGGGCATCGTGAGGTTCTCGAGCGGCCCCTTCCAGCCGTCCCGGAAACCCAGGAACTCGTAGCCGTAGACGCCGACGCCCTTGCGGACGACAGCTCGGATGACCGCGTTGAGACCGGGGCAGTCGCCGCCGCCGGTCAGCACTCCGATGCGCATGGCCGTGAGCCTAGGTGGACGGGGCTCCGGGTGTGGGGACGACCGCCTCGATGGCCTGCCACCGGACCAGGTTGAAGCGGGCGTCGGCCAGCGCGTCGTGGGCGTCGGCCGGGGCCGGGGGCAGCGCCGGGCAGCCGCGGTCCTCCCAGCGCTGCTTGAGCTCGTGGGTGAACCGCGGGATCGCGCGCGGCAGCCCGCGCATGTCGCCCCAGAGCTGGACGAGCGCGACGTGGTCGTACGCCGCCACCCACGCCCAGAGCTCGATCGGTTCGCGGGGCCCGCCACGCGCCGCGGCCGACGCGGTGAGGAACTCCAGCAGGTCGTCGCGGATGCGCTCGCGCGAGCGCCACGCGCGGTCGGCCGGCGACGGCAGCTGGTCGAGGACGTGCTCGCGCACCCACGGGATCGCACGCGCGGGGTCGAAGTCGGTCGACACGGCGTAGAACTCGCGACCGTCCTCGTCGACGACGCCGATCGACACCAGGTCGATCGTGCGGCCGTCCTCGATGAACTCGGTGTCGAAGAAGAAGCGCACGCTCAGCCCGCGCGGCTCGCCGGCGCCCGGTCCGTGGCCTCGAGGACGTCGGCCTTGCGGTGACCCGCGTCGGCGTGGCCCACCCCGCGGCGGGCGCCGAAGCCGAGGTCCGCGCCGGTCTCCTTCTTGACCTTGGCGGCGTAGAGGTCCACGTACTCCTGGCCCGAGAGCTGCATGAGCTCGTACATGATCTCGTCGGTCATCGACCGCTCGACGAACCGGTCGCCGGCGAGGCCCTCGTACCGCGAGAAGTCCAACGCGCGTCCGACCCGCACGCCGGGCCGGGGGCGCAGCTTGGGGATCTTGCGGCCGGTGGGCTGGATGGTGTCGGTGTCGATCATGGCGATCGGGACGACCACCGCGCCCGAGGCGAGGGCCATCCGGGCCACGCCGGTCTTGCCGCGGTAGAGCCGGCCGTCGGGCGAGCGGGTGCCCTCCGGGTAGATGCCGAGCACCGCGCCCTGCTGCAGCAGCCGGACCCCCGTGGTGAGCGCGGCGCGGGCGGCGTCGGGGTCGTCACGGTCGACCGGCACCTGACCGACCGCCGACATGAACCAGCGCGAGAACCGGCCCTTGAGGCCGGGGGTCGTGAAGTACTCGGCCTTGGCGAGGAAGGTGACGCGGCGCTTCATGAGCACCGGCATGAAGAACGAGTCGGAGAACGAGAGGTGGTTGCTCGCGAGGATGACCGGGCCGTGCGCGGGGACGTTCTCCAGACCGGTGATCCACGGCCGCCAGATGATCCGCAGCGCGGGGCCGATGAGCACGTACTTGAAGAACTGGTAGGTCACCGACTCGTCCCTGCCCCTCCCTCGACCACCACGCTGTGCGAGCACCGCAGACACTAGCCGAGCGAACCCCGGCACGGACTCGACAAGCGGTCGCCGTTCCCGTTCGATGGGAGCGTGCACTCCACCGGTCCGGTCGTGGCGTCGTGAACGACGCCGAACGGGTGCACGCGCCGAGCCGTCGCGGCAACGGCCTGCAGGCCGACGACTACGTCCGCGTCGCCCGTCCCACCAGCGCCCTCGCCGACACCGCGCTCGACGCGCTGCGCCGCACCGGGATCGCCGCCCGGCTGACCGGCTCCGAGGTCGAGGGCCGCGAGGAGCTCTGGGCCGACGCCCACGAACTCGACGACGTCGCCACCGTGCTGTCCGCCGTGGTGCGCCACGCCGGTGTCGAGCCGGACGACCTCGGTCGGGTCGGCGAGGAGGCCGTGCTCGCCGAACTCGGTGACACCCTCACCGCCGAGGACCTCGACGACCTGTCGGACGATCACCCCGGACCCAACGGCACCCGCAACCCGACCCCGAGCGCGCGTCCGTACCCGACCCCGTCGCGTCCCCGCGCGTCGCGCCCGCGTGACACCGGCCCGGTCGACCCGCCGCGCTCCCACCACGTCGACGACCTCGACGACGTGGACGACCCCGAGGACCACTTCCGGCCCGAGGAGCCCGAGTCGCTGCGCGCGCTCTCGCGCACCACGGTGTGGGCGCTCGCGATCCTCGCCCTCGGGGTGGTCGCGCTCGCGCTGTCCGGCCTCGCCCCGACCATCGTGGGTGTGTACGCGCCGCTGGCGTCGCTGCTCGGCACGGCCGCGGTGCTGGTCGGTGTCGGCATGCTGGTCACCCGGCTGCGCGACGGCCGCCGCGACGACGGCGACGACGCCGGCGGCCCCAACGGCGACGGCGCGATCCTCTAGCTCCCCCGGGCGGGTGGACCGACGCACGACCCTTGCCGGAGATTCGCCCGACACCACCTCACTCGCAACCTCGTGGTCACCTGGTGCGCGGATCCTCGGATCAGGAGGTGGTCACCGTGACCGTCCATGTCCCGTCCGCGCGCGCCTGCACGCCGCAGCAGGTGTTCGGCACCTGGTGCCGCCTGACCGGCACCGACCCGTCCGCCTTCGGCCCCGACGAGCTCGAGGCGTTCCACGCCCGGCCCCAGGTCGCGGCGCTGGTCGAGGTCCCCTACGAGGTGCTGCTCGACGCCGGGATCGCGGCGGCGCGCCGCGGCTCGCTCCCCCTCGAGCGTTGGCTGCACGCCGTGCAGGTCGTGCGGCCCGTCGCCTGACGCACCGCACGCCCGGCGGCGTCACATCCCCGCGGCGCCCTGCTTGATCGCCTCGCGGATCCGGTGGTAGGTGCCGCACCGGCAGATGTTGCGGATCTCGTCGATGTCGGCGTCGCCGATCTCGTGACCGGCCGCACGCGCCTGCCGCACCTTCGCCACCGCGGCCATGATCTGGCCGGGCTGGCAGTAGCCGCACTGGGCGACGTCGACGTCGAGCCAGGCCTCCTGCATGGGGTGCAGGTCGCGGCCGACCGTGGCGGGCAGGCCCTCGATCGTCGTGATCTCGTCCGTCGGGGCGATGTCGGCGACCCGCACGCTGCACGGGTTGAACGCCTTGCCGTTGATGTGACTGGTGCAGGCCTTGCAGACGTCGATGCCGCAGCCGTACTTCGGCCCGGTGATGCCGAGCAGGTCGCGGATGACCCAGAGCAGGCGGACGTCGTCGTCGACGTCGACGGTGACCCGCTTGCCGTTGACCATGAGCGTGCGTCGGGGCACGGTGGTTCCTCCTCGTCGAGGGTGGGTGGGAGCGGGCTCAGAAGGAGTGGGCGAGGCCGTCGGTCGGCGACGGCGGCACCGGCGGGACGAACGGGTACGGGGTGAACGTCACCGTGTCGTGGTTGAGCGGGAAACGGGTCGGGACCGTCCCGGTCGCCCGGCCGTAGGCACACGCCGTGGCCGCCGCCACGGAGGCGACACCGAGCTCGCCCGCGCCACCGGGGTTCCCGCTGGTCGACGGCATGAGGACGATCTGCACGTCACCCGGCACGTTCCACTCGCGGGTGTAGCGGTAGTTGTCCCAGCTGGCCTCGAGGAACGCGCCCTCGCGCAGGTGCATCGAGGAGCTCAGCGTGAGGGCGATGCCGTCCATCGCGCCGCCCTGCAACTGCGCCTCCAGGCCGGTGGGGTTCACGACCTGCCCGACGTCGGCGACGGTGACCACCTTGGTCACCCGCGGACCGGTGTAGGCGTCGTAGATCCTGCGGTTGACCGTGGCCGGCCGGCAGTCGATCTCGACGAGCGTCGCGACCACGCTCTTGTACTCGGCGTGCACCGCGATGCCCTGCGCCGTGCCCTTCGGCATGGCCCGACCCCAGCGGCCGACCTTGGCGGCCTTGTCCAGCACCGCGCGCAACCGGGCGTCCTGCACGAATCTGCGGCGGAACTGGTACGGGTCGAGACCCGCGAGCTTGGCCAGCTGGTCGGTCACCACCTCCTGCGCCACCCGCACGTTCGGCGAGTAGATGTTGCGCATCGACCCGGTGTGGAAACCGCCCTCGATCTCGTTGAGCAACTGGCTCACGACGCCGTAGTCGTAGCTGCACGACGCCGTCAGCAGGAAGATCGACTGCGCCAGCGAGTAGTTGCCGCCGATCGGCAGCCGACCCGCCGCGGCGGTGAGGATGTCGCCGAAGCCGTGACGGAAGTCGGTCGAGACGCTGGTGTGGCGCTGCTCGTAGGTCAGCACGTTGCCGGCGAGGTAGGTCGCCTTGACCCGCGAGGTCGACATCGGGTGCACGCGGCCGTGGCGCGCGTCGTCGGCGCGGTGCCACATGAGCTTCACCGGCTTGCCGAACAGCTTCGACGCCTCCGCGGCATCGAGGGCCGCGTCGGCGAACAACCGGCGCCCGAACGATCCCCCGCCCGTGACGACGTGTACCTTCACCGCCGACAGCGGCAGCCCGACCCTCGCGGCGATGTCGGCCTGCGCGACGATCGGCGCCTTGACGCTCGACCACACCTCCGCCCGGGTGGGACGCACGTCCGCGATCGCGGTCCCCGGCTCGAGCGCGGCGTTGCTCGCGAAGGCGAAGAAGAAGCGCAGGTCGACGGTCTTGGTCAGGACGGGGAGTGTCGGCGTCGCCACCGGCAGCTCGGCGGCGATCAGGTCCTTCTCGACGTCGGCGTCCGAGCGGCCCGCGACCGCCTCGGGCCCGGGGTTCCAGGTGACCCGCAGGGCCCGGACGGCGTCGATGCACTGGCCGAAGGTCGCGGCGCGCACGGCGACGCCGGAGGACACCACGCCGACGTCGGTGACGCCGGGCATCCGCTTCACCGCTGCCAGGTTCTGCACGCGCCCGACGGTGCCCAGCAGTGTGGGCGGGCGGCAGATCATCGTCGGCAGGGCGTTGGGCACCTGCAGGTCGGTGGTGAACCGCTTGCGACCGGTGACGGCCGCGAGCGCGTCGAGGCGCTTCTGCGGCGTGCCGATGACCGTGAACGTGCCGGGGTCCTTCAGCGTGACCGGCAACAGCGTGGTGACCGCGGTGCCCCCGGCGGCGGCGAGGGTGGCGTACCCGATCGACAGTCCGTTCGGGCCGGTGACGGTGCCGTTCGCCGTGCCCAGCAGCGAGATGTCCACGCCCCACTTCGCCGCGGCGAGCTGCAGCAGCCGCTGGCGGGCACCGGCCGCTGCCGTGCGGACCGCGACGTAGGTCGAGCGGGTCGTGTTCGACCCTCCCGTCAGCTGGTTCATCACCAGCTCGGGGCGGGCGTCGGCCAGGGTGATGCGGACCTTCGACACCGGGAGGTCGAGCTCCTCGGCGATGAGCATGGCCGTCGACGTCGCGATGCCCTGGCCGACCTCGGTCCGGATCATCGCGAAGCTCGCGGTGCCGTCGGCGTTCACGACCACCGTGATGAGGCCGGCGGTGGGGGCGGCAGCGAGGTTCTGCGCGTCACCGAGGTCGAACAGCTCCTCCGGCTCCGGCAGCGACGGGATGCTCGCCTCGGCCTCACCCGCGCCCCCGACCACCTGGGCGACGGTCGGGGCGGCGACGACGAGCGCCGGGGCCGCCACCACCCAGGTCAGGAACTTCCGCCGGTCGACGTCCACGCGCGTCCTCCTCAGCCTCGATGCTGTCGCGACCCCAACGAGCGGGTGGAGGCGCAGGATGCGCGGTTCGCCCGATCTGGTCGGGACTGGCCGGCGCGACCCGAGCCTGCGGGCGAGCGGGTAGCGCCGGGCCGCAGCTGAGGTCCCCGACTGTCCGGGAAGTGGTCAGGCCACCGTCAGGTCGACGACCAGCGGGCGGTGGTCGCTGCCGACGAGGACGTCCGGCGAGTCGACCACGCGCGCCGTGACCGGGATGATCCCGGGCGACACGAACACCGCGTCGATGCGGCGGTCGGGCGCGGTCGCGCGGAACGTGTGACCGTCGCCCTCCCCCACCGCCGCCCAGACGTCGGTGGCGCCGTCACCGAGCGCCGCGAACAGCGCCGAGCCGGGACGGTCGTTCGTGTCACCGCCGACGATGCTCGGCAGCCCCGGGGCGAACCGTTGCACGATGCCCCGGATCTCGTCGGCGTGCCGCAGCCGCGCTGCCTCGTCGAGGTCGAGGTGGGTTCCCCCGACGACGAAGCGCGTGCCGCCGATGCGCAGCGCCGCGAGCGCGAGCCCCCGTTGGTGCAACCGGCCGCCGTCGGGTCGGCGTTGCGGCGAGAGCAGGACGTCCTCGGCGCGCTCCACCTCGACCTTCAGGTCGCACAGGAGCAGGTTGCCGGCGGCGGTGCGGCCACCGGTGACGACCACGAGCCCGGCCCGGCGCGCGATCGACGCCGCGTGCGAGCGCCACCGGGCGAACCGCGGCGCCTCCTGCACGATCACGACGTCGGGCCGCGCGTCCCGCATCACCCGGCCGATGGCCGCGGGGTCGTCGCGCAGGGACCGGACGTTGTAGCTCATCACCCGCAGGTCGAGCGTCACGGCAGGATCTCCGCCCCACCGCGCGCGAGGTCCGCCGCACCGACCAGGCCCGCCTCCGGGCCGAGCGCCGCCAGCACGATGTCGGCCTCCGGCCGGAACCCCCGACCGGTGAGGGTGTGCGCGAACTCGGTGCGCGCGGGCTCGATGAGCAGCGAGCCCGCCGCCGACACCCCGCCGCCGATGACGAAGATCGTCGGGTCGAGGACGGCAGCCAGGTTGGCGATGCCGCGCCCGAGCCAGCGGCCCATCGCGGTGTACAACTCGACCGCGCTGGGGTCGCCCTCGCGGGCGGCGTCGGTGACCATGGGGCCGGACAGCTTGCCGAGGTCACCGCCGGCGAGCTCCAGCAGTCGGCGGCCGGCCATGGGCGAGACCGCGCAGAGTTCGCGGGCGTCGAAGGCCAGGGCCGTGCCCGACGCGTACATCTCCCAGCACCCGCGGTTGCCGCACGCGCAGCGGCGACCGTCCGGGACGACCGTCATGTGCCCGTACTCGAGCCCGACCCCGTTGGCGCCGCGGAACACCTTCCCGTCGATGACGAGACCGCCACCGATACCGGTGCCGAGGGTGACGCAGACGGCAACGTCGGCGTCACGGGCCGCGCCGAAGCGGTACTCGGCCCAGGCCGCGGCGTTGGCGTCGTTCTCCACCAGGATCGGGACACCGACCCGGGCGATCAGTGCATCGCGCAACGGTTCGTCACGCCACGCGAGGTGGGGCGAGAACAGCACCGTCGCCCGGTCGTTGGCGATCCAGCCGGCCGCGCCGATGCCGACGGCCGCGATCTCGTGCCGTTCGCGCAGCACCGCCACGACCTCGGCGATGGTCTTCTCGGTCTGCTCGGCGTCGGTGCTCGGGGTGGCGCGCAGCTCCCGGTCGATGACCCGGCCGTGTTCGTCGACGACTCCGCCCAGCACCTTGGTGCCACCGATGTCCACGCCGATGGCGAGGCTCACGAGATCTCGTCCTCGTCGTCGAGCACGATGTGCTGCACGCGAGGTGCGGCCGGCTCGGGCTCCGCCGTCGACGGACCGTTGCCAGGTGCAGCGGTCTCGCGCACCTCGGCGGTGACGGCCGAGAGCGTCTCGAGCAGGCCCTGCCCCGCGGTGACCAACCCGGCCAACGATTCCGCCAGCCGCCCGGTCAGCTCGGGGCGTTCGCCACGCAACAGCACGATGACCGTGCACACCGGGCACACGCAACAGGCCGGGTCGCCGGTGGCCATGTGGCCGACCGCGGCGCTGGCCCGGCCCGGACCCTCGCCGCGGGCCCAGGTCCGGGCGGCGTCGGCGAGTTTCGCGGCTTCGTCGGCGAGCGATCCGATGTCGTCAGGCACGGTGGTCCTCCGCGGGTTCGCCGGGTTGGCCGGACTGGCCGGGCATCGGCATCGAGGACGGCCAGACCCGGGCGTCGGGGCGGAAGCGGACGACCAGGCGCGCGGGGCGCTCACCCTCGCCCTCGACCAGCCGACCCCCGGCCACCTCGCAGCGCCGCAGCACCGACGGCAGCGCGATGACCCGGCGGTGCGCGCCGAGGGTGACGACCAGGTCGTCGCCGGCCCGGGCGACCGTGGCCTCACCGCGCACGGCGAGCGGCAGTTCGAGGGTGAGTTCGAACCCGTCGCCGGCGGCGACGACGGACAGCAGGTCGCGGTCCGGTCCGGCGGCGAGGGGGTCGTGGCCGGGGTGCTCGCCGTAGAGCTCGGCCGCGAGCTCCCGCAGCGGTTCGAGTCCGAGCGGCTCGGCTTGGGCGTACGCCGCGCGGTAGAGCGGCAGCCCGGCGAACGAGGACGTGACGTCGTCGAGCCTCGCGGCCTGGGCCTTGTTCCACGCGCTGCGCCAGGCGTCACGGCCCGACGGCACCAACCGGTTCACGATGACGCCGTCGACCCGGTAGCCGTAGAGCGCCAACGCCGTGTACGTGCGGCGGGTCTCGGCCACGACCATCGCCTCCGGGGTGAGCACGAGCCGGACCGTCCCGGTGCGTTCGAGCAGTTCACGCACGGCCACCAGCTCGTCGTGCAACGCGACCACGGCGTCGAACAACCCCTCCGGCGGCAGGGCTTCCGGACGTCCGAGCACGGCGGCGAGCGGCCGCAGCCCGCGGGCCATCCGCCGCTGGGCGGGCAGGACGGCCCGCAGGTACCAGGCCAGCGCTTCGGGCAGGGCGAGCAGCCGGAGGGTCTCGGCGGTCGGCGCGCAGTCGACGACGAGGGCGTCGTAGTCACCGCTCTCCGCGTACTCCCGCACCGCGAGCAGCGCCAGGACCTCCTCGACACCGGGCAGGACGGTGACCTCGGCGGCCGTCACGGCGTCCATGCCCGCGCGGCGCAGCAGATCCAGCAGGAACCGTTGCACCCCGTTCCAAACCTGCTCGAAGCGGCGTTGGGTGTCCAGGTGGACCGCGGTGAGGTTCGGCGCGACGGGGACAGGCTCGGGGCCGAGGTCGACGCCGAGCACGTCACCGAGCGAGTGGGCCGGGTCGGCGGACAACAGCAGGGTGCGCACGCCCCGGTCCGCCAGCCGCACGGCCGTGGCCGCGGCCGACGTCGTCTTGCCGACCCCGCCCTTGCCGGTGAACAGGACGACCCGGTGGTCAGCCAGTGGACTCGACCCGCTTCTTCAGCTCTTTGAGAGCCGTGTCCATGATGACCTTCTCCGCCTTGCGCTTGAGCATGCCGAGCATCGGGATCGACAGGTCGACCGTGAGTTCGTACGTCACCTCGGTGACGTCACCCGCAGGCGTCAGGGTGTACGTGCCGTCCTGGGACTTCTGCATCTCGCCCTGGACCAGCGTCCAGCTCACCGACTCGTCGCCCGACCAGGTGTACTCGAGTTCGTAGGTGTCCTTGAAGACGCCGGCGTCGACCGTCATCTTCACCCGCTGCGGACGTCCGCCGTCACGGGCGCTGCCGGGCTTGGTGATCTCGGCGTTCTTCACCTGCTTGGCCCACTGCGGGTAGTCCTCGAAGTCGGCGATGACGGCCATGATGCTGGCCGGGTCCGCCGCGATCGAGATCGACTGACGCGAGCGCTCGGGCATGGGCGAACCCTAGACCTTCCGCTCCTCGAGCCGGTCCTTCAGCGCCCACGACGCCGCGAGCCCGGTCGCCGACCGACGGGCCTGCTCGCGGCGGACCTCGCGGGCCGGGACCCGCCGGCCCGGGGCCGGGTCGAGGCGCAGGAACTGGAACAGCAGCACGCCCTCGAACTCGGGGTGGACGTAGAGCTCGGCCGTCCCGTGCCAGCCGTGGTGGCGCTCGCCCGGAGGTTCCTCGACCGCGAGCCGGACGCCCTCGACCCCGCGGGCCTCGACCAACCGCGGCGCGAGCCCCGGCCAGAAGGCCTCCCACACCGCGGGGTCGGCGACGGCCTGGCCCACGCGGGCGGGCGGCGCCGCGATCCAGGTCTCGTCGGCGACGTGCACGAGCTCGCGCTGACCCTCGCCCCGCAACCGGAACGCACCCCCTGCCACGTCCACGGAGGGTAGGGCCTCACGGCGGAACGGTCGGGTGGGCCGCCGCGTCGGCTTTCCCCGGCCCCGACCACCGCCTAGGCTCTGTTACCAGCAGGTAACCCACCACCAGCCAGCCTTCGAGACCAGCGAGGTCGTGCGTGCGCGAGTTCTCCGTCCCTGCCACCGGCACCGAACCGACCGTCGTCAACGCGGCGTCCTGGGTGTCCCACAACGCCGCGACCCACCCGCGTCGGGTCGCGGTCCGCCGGCGCAGCGGCGAGGCCTGGGTCGACGTCGACTCGGCGACGGTGGGCGCCGACGTCGACCGGCTGGCCAAGGGCCTCATCGCCTGGGGCCTGCAGCCGGGCGACCGGGTCGGCCTGATGGGCGCGACCAGCTACGAGTGGATGATCGCCGACTTCGCGATCCTCGCGGTCGGTGCGGTCACCGTCCCGATCTACGAGACCTCCAGTGCCGACCAGGTCGACTGGATCGTCGAGGACTCCGGGGCGGTCGCGGTGTTCGCGCAGACCACCCTGCACCAGGACGTCGTCGAGTCGGTCCGCCGCAACGCGCCGTCGCTGCGCGAGGTGTGGTGCATCGACAACGGGGCGTTCAAGGTCCTCGGGGCGGCCGGCGAGAAGACGGCCGACGCCGACCTCACCGCGCGCCGTGACGCCGTCCGCAGCGACGACCTGGCCTCGATCATCTACACCTCGGGCACCACCGGCCGTCCCAAGGGGTGCGAACTCACGCACGGCAACTTCGTCAGCGAGGTCGACACCGCGGCCACGATGCTCGGCGACTTCCTCAACGACGACAGCTCGGTGCTGCTGTTCCTGCCGACCGCCCACGTCCTCGGCCGGATCATCCAGCTCGGCGCCATCGCGACCGGCTGCACCATCGGCCACACGTCCGACATCAAGAACCTGGTGCCGCTGCTGGAGTCGTTCCGGCCCACCTTCGTCCTGTCCGTCCCCCGCGTGTTCGAGAAGGTCTACAACACCGCGAAGCAGCGGGCGCACGCCGACGGCCGGGGCAAGATCTTCGACCTCGCCGACCGCCACGCCGTCGCGTGGTCCAAGGCCCTCGACACGCCCAGCGGCCCGGGGCTCAAGCTCAAGGCCGAGCACGCCGTCATCTCCCGGCTGGTGTTCAGCAAGATCCTCGCCGCGCTCGGGGGGAACTGCATCGCGGCCGTGTCCGGCGGCGCACCCCTCGGCGAGCGGCTGGGTCACTTCTTCCGTGGCGTCGGCGTGACGGTCTACGAGGGCTTCGGGCTGACCGAGACCTCCGCGGCGATCACGGTGAACCGGCCCGGCGCGATCAAGATCGGCACCGTCGGCCAACCGTTGCCCGGTGCAACCGTCAAGGTGGCCGACGACGGTGAACTGTTGTTCTCGGGGCCGATGGTGTTCCGCGGGTACTGGCAGAACGACGAAGCGACCAAGGAGACCATCACCGACGGCTGGTTCCACACCGGCGACATCGGCGAGATCGACTCCGACGGCTTCGTGAAGATCACCGGCCGCAAGAAGGAGATCATCGTGACCGCGGGCGGCAAGAACGTCGCCCCCGCCGTGCTCGAGGACCGCGCCCGCGCCCACTGGCTGGTCGGCCAGATGCTCGTCGTCGGCGACCAGCAGCCGTTCATCGCCGCCCTGGTCACCATCGACCCGGAGTCGTGGCCGACGTGGTTGTCGAAGAACGGCAAGCCCGCCGACGCCCGGGTCGCGGACTTCGTCGACGACCCCGCCCTGCGCGCCGAGGTTCAGACCGCCATCGACGACGCCAACACCCAGGTCAGCCACGCCGAGCAGATCAAGAAGTTCGTCATCGTGCCGGAGGACTGGAGCGAGGAGAACGGTCAGCTCACGCCGTCGCTCAAGCTCAAGCGCAACGTCGTGGTCAAGCAGAACGCCGACGAGATCGCCGCCCTCTACGCCAAGTAGCCCGCCCCGCCCTTCCCTCCACCCTCCTCCCCCACACCCACACACGGTGAGTGGGCAGGAAACCTCGTGAGTGGCGATCTCTTCCTGCCCACTCACGGGGGTAGGTGCCCACTCGCCCGGCTCGGCGCCCCCGGACCGCCCGCGCTCAGAGCCGCAGGAGTTCGGCCAGCCGGGCGGCGGACGCGTCGTAGGTCCAGTCGGCCGTGACCCACGCCCGCCCGGCGGCGCCCATGCGCTGCCGGGCGACGCCGTCGCGCAGCAGGACGACCACGGCGGCGGCCACCGCGTCGTGGTCGCGGCCGTCGACGAGCAGACCGGTCTCGCCGTCGCGGACGGCGTCGGGCGCGCCCCCGGAGTCCCCGACGACCACGGGCAACCCGGTCGCCGAACCCTCGAGGAACACGATGCCCAGTCCCTCGACGTCGAGACCGGCGCGGCGGGTCCGGCACGGCATCGCGAACACGTCACCCGCGGCGTAGTGCGCCGGCAGATCGGCGGCGTCGACGAGGCCGGTGAACGCGACACCGGCGCCGGCCCGCCGCCGCAGCGACGCCTCGTACCGACCGCCGCCGACCAGCAGCAACCGGGCGTCCGGGACGGCCTCGCGCACGCGCGGCCAGACGTCGACCAAGACGTCCTGCCCCTTGCGCGGGACCAGCCGGGACACGCAGACGACGGTCGGGTCGTCGCCGAGGCCCCACCGCCGCCGCACCGCCGCACCGTCGACGTCGGGCCGGAAGGTGTCGACGTCGACACCAGGCGCCAGCCGTTCCAGCTCGGCGTCGCGGAACACCGACGCCAGCCGGTCACCCGTGTACCCGCTGATGTACGTGACGACGTCGGAGCTCCGCCCGATGCGCCGCAGCAACCCGCGCGCGCCCGGCAGCAGCGCCCACCCGGTCTCGTGGCCGTGGGTGGTCGCGACCACGCGCGTCACACCCGCACGCTCGCGCAGCGCCGGACCCATGAGCCCCAGCGGGGCCGCGGCACCGAACCAGACCGTGTCGGCACCGAACCGACGCGCCTGTTCGGCCGCCTCGGCGGTCCGGCAGGGGGTGGGCAGCAGCATCGAGGTCGAGGCCCGGACCACGGGGAAGGGTTGGGCGGCGTCGAAGGCAGCACTGCCGGGGTGGTCCGAGCAGTACACCGCGAGCTTGTCCGCCGGCAGCCGGACGGCGAGCTCGTGCAGGAACGACTGGATCCCGCCGCGGCGCGGCGGGAAGTCGTTGGTGACCAGCAGGACCCGCGACGTCACGTGAGCTCCGCTCCGATGAGGGCGCGCCACCGGGCGGTGAACGCGGAGGTGTCGGTGCGCGTGGTGGCCCGCAGGGCGGCGGCGAGCACCGCGGCCGGAGCGGTCCCGCGGGCGGCGCCCGCGGCCACCGCCCGGTAGAACGCGGCGGGGGCGGTCGGTCCGCCGAGGCTCGCGACGGTCCGCAGGGCGTACCAGGCCTGTTCGTAGGCGGCTGCGGCCGAGGCGGTCGCAGCCGTGCCGCTGCCGGTCGAGGCGTCGGCCAGCGGGTCGAAGGAGGCGTCGGCGGGCAGGGCCGTCGGCACCCCGGCCCGCGCGACCTGCGCCGCCAACTCCGCCGCCACGGTCCGCGGCGGCTGGGTGCCGCCGAGGTTCGCGACGTAGTCGGCGAAACCCTCGACGACCCACGTCGGCATGCCCTCGACCGTCACGCCCCGGGTCGCCACGTGCGTGAGCTCGTGTCGCAGCAGCACGGAACGTCCGGTCGCGGTGAGGCGGGGGACCTCCGGTCCGCTCACGACGATCCGCTGCCCCGCGGCGACGTCCGGTCCCTCGGTCACCGAGGTCGTCGGCTCGGCGACGGCCAGCGCGGCGACACCGTCGATCGGGAAGCCCTCCCCGGCGATCGCGTCGAGTTCGGGCTGGGTGGCCGCGACCACGACCGCGACCCGCTGCGGCCAGTCGGTCCCCCACACCGCGGTGACGGCGCGCGTCCCGGCGTCGACGTCGGCCGCGAGTCCCCGCACGAGGGTCTGGGCCTCGGCGACGTCGGTGACGTCGTCGGACGCCGGGTGGGCGAGCACCACGCAGGTCGCGCCGCGGGCGACCACCAGCGGCCCGAAGTCCCACGGCCCGCGCCAGCTGGTCCCGCCGGCGGCGGCGAGGTCGGTGTCCCCGGCGAGCTCCCAGTCGGAGCCGCGGCGGACGACCGTCAGGTAGACCGTGTGCTCGGCCGGGCGGGCGTCGACGCCGGCGAAGGCGTAGATGAGCTCGGCCCGCACGATGGCCGCGGTGTCGTCGCCCAGGCGGGCCCGGGCCGCGGCGACCGAGGTGTCGTCGACCACGGTGCGCTCGTAGGCGAGTGCGAACGACGCGAACGGCACGCCGTCGGTGTGGTCGAACGCCGCGAGCTGGGCCGCCCGGAACTGCGCGGCGGCCGGCGCGTCGTCCAGACCCGCCGTGAACGCGGTGCGGTCGCGTCGCAGCAGGGCGTCGGCGTGGTCGCGCAGCAGGATCCGGACCGCCGGGCCGCCAGGATCGGCCACCGCCCCGGTCTCGCGGCCCGACGCGTCGCCCCCGCCGGTCACGACCAGACCGACCACGGCACCGGCGGCGAGCACGGCCGCGAGAGCCGCGAGCAGCCAGACGCGGAGGGGCAGGGCCGACAGACGCACGACGCCGAGCATGCGCGGTGCGCGTGCTCGGCGTCGAAGCGAGGGTGGGGCTGGGCTCAGGTGAGGCGGGTGGCCCCCACGGCACCGGCGAACAGCGGCGACACCTTGACGACGTCACCGGAGGTCGGCGCGTGCACGATCAGGCCGTTGCCGAGGTAGATCGCGACGTGGCTGATCGGGCTGTAGAAGAACACCAGGTCACCCGGCTGCATCTCCGACAGCGGCACGTGCGTGCCGTAGTTGTACTGCTCGGCCGACTGGTGCGGCAGCGAGACACCGGCGGCGGCGTAGGCCGCTGCGGTCAGACCTGAGCAGTCGTACGAGTTCGGGCCCGACGTCGCGTAGACGTACGGCTTGCCCCGCTGGGCGAGGGCGAAGTCGATCGCGATCTGCGCTGCGGCACTGCCCGCGTGGACCGAGAGGGTCGCCGGCGCCGCGGCGGCCGGAGCCGAGTCGCGGTTGCGGTACGTGACCTGCTGCACCGGGGTCAGCGAGGTCAGCAACGACTTGTACTTCGCCGTGCGGGTCTCGATGGTCTTCTTCTGGGCGGCCAGCGCGTCGCGCACCTGGGTGGCGGCGGTGACGGCCTCGGCCGAGGCCGCCTGCGCCGCGGCGGCGTGGGCCTTGGTGGCGGTCAGGGCGTCGACGACCTCGCTGTTGTGGCGGCTCACCGTGGCGAGGTCGCTCATCGTGTCGAGGTAGGACTGCGTGTTCGTGCTGGTCAGCAACGCGCCGGTCCGGCTCAGGCGACCGGTCTGGTACTGGACGACGATGGTCGCCCCGTACTCCCGCAGCGAGGTCTGGTACGCGGCCTGCGCCCTGGTCGAGGCGGCGGCCGCGGCGGTGGCGGCCTTCTGCTTCGCGGTGAGGTCGATGGTCGCCGCGTTGAACTTCTCGGTGAGCGCCTCGTTCTGGCGCGCGAGGTCGGTCAACTCGGCGGTCACCGAGGCGAGGGTCGGCGTGGCGGTGGTCGACGAGGAGGTCGACGGGGTCGGTGTCGGGTCGGCACCGGCGGGGGTGGCGAGGACCGTGACCGCGAGTCCCACGGCGGCGACCGCGGCGGGGACGGCCACGGTACGGCGGGGGCGACGGGACCGACCGGAGTCGGTGCGGGTGAGACGTGCGGGCAGGTCGAGCAGGTGGATCAGGGACGCCACGTTCCGGCGGGACCTTTCTTCCTACGTACCGCGTACCGGGTTAGCTGACGGGTTCGGGCCGGAAGACGCCCTACCGCGCGGCCGGCCGGAGCCGGACGCGCCGATTCACCCCTGGGACCGTGGTGGTTCCTGCCCGCTCGCGCTGGACTGTCGCGCGGTGGACGGTGGGTCCCCGGCTCGCTGACGGCAGGGGGTGACCTCACGACGGATGCCGTGGTGGTGGAGCCCCCCGTCGCCGAGAACTGCGATTCGGCGGTGACCTCCCCGGAGCGTTCCCTGTGGAACACAAGCGGCCGTGGAGGTCTCGAACAGGTTACGACAGCCCGGCCCGGGCGGCAAACACCCCCGGGCCGGGGAAACCGAACCCTCACGCAGTCCGGAACTGACGCCGACTCCCGGAGGACCGGCGGCGCCCGCCCCCACGGCCACCCGTGCCCGGGAGCAGACCCGCGGCGGTGAGCACGGCCACAGCCCGTTGCTCGCGCGTGTCGAGTTCGCGGCCGAGGTCGTCGGTGCGCGGCACCAGGGCCACCTCGACCGGCCGGGCCTCGGACGGGAACGCGAGGTCGGGCGGGGGCTGGGCGCCGTCCTGGTGCGGTGCGGTGTCGAGCAGCAGCCGCACCACGCAGGACGGGCAGGCGGGCGGGGACAGGTGTTGGCCGGGGCAACGCTCGCAGTCGACGATCACGGCGACCTCCTCGTTCACGGGCCGACCGGACGACCCGGCGACCTCCTGCCCGAGACGGTAGGAAGAGGGTCCGACAGTTTCGGTCCGTCCACCCGCGACCGGCACACCGCCCCGACCGACGAGCCCCCTCGCGAGGTCCCGTCGGAGAACAGAGAGCGAGACCACCGTGGAAGCAGGCTGGCACCCGGACCCGAGCGGCCGTCACGAGCTGCGGTACTGGAACGGGTCGCGCTGGACCGAGCACGTCGTCGACCGCGGCGTCCAGGCCGTCGACCCCCTGCCGGAGGCCGCTCCGGTCCTCCCGGCCGCGGGCCAGGTCCCCGCGGGCCACGGCCCCGCACCGGAGGACCACGGACCCGCGTCGAGCCCACCGGCAGCCCAGGCCGCGGCGCCACCGGCAGCGCGGG
>NZ_JBTJEQ010000050.1:0-34779 GCF_054456675.1 Jatrophihabitans sp. YIM 134969 | reverse complement strand
CTCGCCGCGGCGGCGGCGCGGGTGAGCCACGCGAGCGCCCACCCCGCGGTGCCGGCGGTCGTGCCCGCGGCCTGCCTCGTGCCCCCGTGGGCCGGCTGGGCCGGGACCTGTCGAGCCGCCTGGGTCACGTACCGATGGACGAAGGTGTCGTCCTGCGTCGTCGTCATCCCACATCCATCGCCGTCGCGCCCGGCACCTCGTTGTGACGGGGCCTCCATCGTGGCACGGGCCCCGATCACCGGGACTGTGACGTGAGATGAGTGGTGGCGCACGCAACGCACGCAACGGCGAGCACGCCGCGCGCGTTGCGGTTTGATGGTCGGCGTGTCGATGCCCGACTCCGCCCGTCCCGGCCCCGCGCCCACCGCCGCCTCGTACTCCATCACCGTGCGGCTCTACGCCGCGCCCGACCCCGCGGTGGTGAGCACGGCGGCCAAGGCGGTCGCCGACGCCGGGGGGATGGTGACGGCCGTCGACATCGTCGAGTCGACCTCGGGCCGGATCACCGTCGACGTCACGCTGTCGGCCATCGACGGCGACCACGCCCTGCGCATCGTCGACGCGCTGCGGCAGGTGCCGAACTTCGAGGTGCACCGGGTCTCGGACCGGACGTTCCTGCTGCACCTCGGCGGCAAGATCGAGGTGCAGAGCAAGGTCCCGCTGCGCACCCGTGACGACCTGTCGATGGCCTACACACCCGGCGTCGGCCGGGTGAGCCTCGCGCTCGCGGCGCACCCCGAGGACGTCTCGCGCCTGACCATCAAGGGCAACGCCGTCGCGGTGGTCACCGACGGCTCCGCGGTCCTCGGCCTGGGCAACATCGGCCCGGGGGCGGCCCTGCCGGTCATGGAGGGCAAGGCCGCGCTGTTCAAGCGCTTCGCCGACATCGACGCCTGGCCGATCTGCCTGTCGACCCAGGACAGCGACGAGATCGTCGCGATCGTGAAGGGCATCGCGCCGGGCTTCGGCGGCATCAACCTCGAGGACATCTCCGCGCCCCGCTGCTTCGAGATCGAGGAGCGGCTGCGGGCCGAACTCGACATCCCGGTCTTCCACGACGACCAGCACGGCACCGCGATCGTCGTCACCGCGGCGCTCACCAACGCGCTCACCTGCGTCGGCAAGGCGCTCGACGAGGTCCGCATCGTGGTCAGCGGCGGCGGCGCCGCGGGCACGGCCATCGTCGAGCTGCTGCTGGCCGCCGGGGCGCGCCACATCCTGGTCTGGGACAAGGAGGGCGTGCTGTCCCCGACCCTGCCCGACCTGTCCCCCGCCAAGCTGCGCCTCGCCGAGCGCACCAACCCCGAGGGCGTGACCGGCGGCCTGCACGACGCCCTCACCGGCGCCGACGTGTTCATCGGGGTCAGCGCGCCGGGTGTCCTGCCGGCGCCGTGGATCGCCGACATGGCGGACGGCGCGATCGTCTTCGCGCTGGCCAACCCCGACCCGGAGACCGACCCGGCCGAGGCGCTGCAGTACGCGGCCGTCGTGGCGACCGGCCGCAGCGACTACCCCAACCAGATCAACAACGTGCTGGCGTTCCCCGGGGTCTTCCGCGGCCTGCTCGACGCCCGTGCCCACGACATCACCGTCGAGATGCTGCTGGCCGCCGCGGCGGCGCTCGCCGGCTGCGTGAGCGACGACCAGCGCAACGCGGCCTACGTGGTCCCCAACGTCTTCGACCCGGCGGTGCCGACCGCCGTGGCCGCGGCCGTGCGGGCGGCGGCGCTGGTCGGCGCCGACCCCACACCGGACGCCGGCGCGCTGGGCAGCGAGGACGTGCCGGTCGGGGTCTGGGGAGCCGGATCCGTCAGCTCCTGAGCCATCGGGCCGATACGGAATCCGTGGCCGAGCCCGGTTCAGGTCACGGATTCCGTCGAACCTGGTCACGATCTGGGTCAGGCGGCCTGTGCCACTTGACAGACATTGATTGTCGAGGAAACATTCCCGTCAGCAGCCGACCGGAGTCGTTGCCTCAGTCGCGGGGGACCTGAGTCATGACACCGGTCGGCTGCTTCTCTGTCTGCAGCCGCCCGCGGAGTCGGTCACGGAGCCGGTGACAGGCCCCGGCTCAGGCGAGTCGGCGGGCGACGTCGGCGAGGTCCACGACGCCGCCACCGACCGTCGCGAGCACGCGCGAGCGCAACGCCTTGACCAGCTGCCCGCTGAGCCGGTCGGCCTCCTCGATCCCCTCGGGGGTGAGGACGACGTACACCACCCGGCGGTCGTTCTCCGAGGCGTCACGCCGGGCGTAGCCCAGGTCGCTGAGCCGGTCGACGAGCTTGGTGAGCGAGCTGCCGCTGACCCGCATGGAGCCGGCGAGCGCGTTCATGGGGGAGCGTTGACCGGGGAGCCGCGCCAGGCGCACCAGCAGGTCGGCCTGGACGCCGAGCAGTCCGGTGTCGGCCACGACGTCGTCGACCACGGCGCGGTCGACGGCCAACAGATCGGTCACCACCTCGCGCCAGCGGGTGGTCTGCTCGTCAGGTCCGGGATCGGCGTCGCCCGCGGACGACGCCACCTCCTCCGAACCCCCGTCGTGGCCCCTCACCACCCGCGGTTCCTCCTCCGTGCCTGTGCTCTGTGTCGATGCGCCTCACGCGCGCCTGACGTGCCGCCAGAGTGCCATGAACCCGGACAGACGTCACCAGGCGGGGCAGCACCGGACCACCGCGCGGGCGTGGAGAGCCCGCCACGGTGGACCGCGGCCAGCCGCGGGACGGGTTCAGTCGCGCGGCGTGCGGCGGCGGTCGGGCAGCGACGGGTCGCGGTCCTGCGCCACGAACGGCGGTGCGTCGACGCCCTCGGGGACGACGGCCTGGTTGGCCTCCCGGAGTGACTTCATGGTCTCGGCGACGTGCAGCAGGGTCTCACCGCCGATGACGGCGAGGACCTGGCTGCGCACGCTCGCGGCGTAGGTGCGCTCGGCCTCGCGGACCGTGCTCTCGCCCAGCGGGGTGAGGGCCGCGTAGACGACGCGACGGTCACCGGCGCTGTTGCGGCGGTCGATCATGCCGTCCCGCGCGAGCCGGTCGGCGAGCTTGGTGAACCCGCCGCTCGTCATGCCGAGTTCCTGGGCGAGCCGGCTCATCGGCAGCCGCTGTTCCTGCGCGCGGACCAGCAGCATGAGGGCGGCGAAGTGGGGTTCGGGGAGCCCCCCGGACTCCACGGGCGCGACGACGCGGCGGTGCGCGCGGGTGAACCCGTCGATGACGTCCTGCCAGGTCGCGATGACCTGGTCGTCGGTGAGACGGTCGGACCGGGCCGCGGCGGGCTCGGGCGAGTCGTCAGCGTTGTCGTCGATCGGGTCAGCAGGCAGGTCGCGGGTCTCCTCGGAGCCGACCGCGCCCTCGAGGGAGCTGTTGACCATGCGGACAGCGTATCCGCACCCCCTCCCCGCGGCGGGAACCCGAGGCGACCGGATCAGCGCGTCCCTGTCACTCCCGCCACCAGCACGTCGGCCATCTGGTCGGCCGGCACCGGACGCCCGTAGAGGAAGCCCTGCCCGCGCCTGCACCCCATCTCGACGAGGGTGTCGGCGACGTCGCGGTCCTGCACGCCCTCGGCGACGACGTCGAGCTCGAGGGACCGGGCGAGGGAGAGCATGGCCGCGACGATCGCGTGGTCGTCGGGGTTGGTCGTGAGGCTCGCCACGAACCGGCGGTCGATCTTGAGGGCGTCGACGGTGAACTGGCGCAGCTGGCCGAACGAGCTGTAGCCGGTGCCGAAGTCGTCGATGGCCACGGTCACCCCCAGGGCCGCGAGCCCGCGCAGGGTGCGCTCGGCCGCGCGGGCGTCCCGGACGACATCGCGCTCGGTGATCTCCAGGCCGAGTCCCGTGCCGGGGAGCCCCGTGCGCTCGAGGACGGCCGCGACCGTGGCGACGAACTCGGCGTCCATGATCTGGCTCGGCGTGACGTTGACCCGGACGCGGGGGAGGTCGGTGCCCTCCCACCCGAAGCGCCGGCTCCACTGCGCCCACTGCTCGCACGCGCGCTCGAGGACCCACCGGCCGAACCGCAGGGCGTAGGGGGAGGTCTCGACGGTCTCGATGAAGGTGTCGGGCAGCAGCAGCCCGAGCGTCGGGTGGTTCCACCGCACCAGCGCCTCGGCGCCGAGGACCTCGGTCGAGCGCAGGTCGACCTCGGGTTGGTAGTAGAGGACGAACTCGTCCTCGGCGAGCGCGCGGGGCAGCCGCAGCTCGACCTCGCCGCGGATCTCGTCGGCGCGCCGCATCGAGGCGTCGTAGACGACGGTCTGCGCCCCGCCCCGCCGCTTGCCCACCAGCGTGGCCTGGGTCGAGCACCAGACCAGTTCGCCCGGAGCCCCGGGGTGCGCGTGCGCGGCGGCGAACCCGACGGTCGCGCTGCGGACCACCTCGGCCGCCTCGACCTCGGAGGTGTCGGTCGGCGCGGCCGTGACGGGGGAGGGGCGGCGGGGGACCCGGGGGGTGCGACCGCCGCCGCGGGCCGGACCACGCAGGTCGTTCGTCTCGCCGGTCCGGCCGGGGACCACGGACACCGGTCGTTGCACGGCCTCCTGCAGCCGGTCGCCGAGAGCGGTGAGTTCGGGCCCGGGCGCGAGGTCGGGCAGCAGCGCGGTGAACTCGTCGCCGCCGAGGCGGCCGACCGTGACCTCCGCCCCGAGGACCTCACGGATTCGACCCGCCACCGTGTGCAGGAGCTGGTCACCCGCCTCGGTGCCGTAGGTGGCGTTGACAGCCGTCATCCGGTCGACGTCGAGGTACATCAGCGTGACCAGCCGACCGGGGTTGTCCGCGACCCACGCGTTCAGCCGGTCGCCGAACGCCGCACGGTTGAGCAGGCCGGTCAGCTCGTCGTGCGTGGCGACGTGCTGCAAGCGCTCGCCGGTGGCGATCCGGTCGGCGACCACCGCGGCCGACCCGACCACCGCGCGCGCGATCGCGAGCGTCGCCGGGGTGACGTCGACGGTGCGGCCGGTGACCTCGAGGGTCGCGGGTCCACCCGGGCGGGACCCGATCCGGACCAGGCGTTCGCGCGGACCGCTCGTGTCGCCGACCTCGACGGTGGTCGCACCGACCCGGATGCGGATGCCCGCGACGTCGAAGTAGCCGAGGAACTCCCGGAGCACCGTGCGCAGGGTGGTCTCGAACCGGTCGGGTCCCGCCGCGGCCAGCATGGTGACGAAGGCGGTGAGCAGCCGGTCGGCCGCGGCGTCGTACGGCAGCAGTTCGGGGTGGCCGTCGCCTCCGGGCGCGGCGAGGCTCACGACCGGACCGGGGTGATCGCGGCGACGGCCGCGAGGAAGGCGTCGTCGTCGTCGGGGGAGGAGACCGTGACCCGGATGCCGTCGCCCGCGAACGCCCGCACGATCACGTGGTGGTCCTCGAGCGCGCTCGCGACCGCGACGGTGTCGGCGCCGAGCGGCAGCCACACGAAGTTGCCCTGGCTCGGCGGGACCTCGTAGCCCGCGGCGAGCAGGGCGTCGCGGACGCGTTCGCGCTCGGCGACGGCGGTGGCGACCCGGTCCCGCAGCTGCGCCGCGGCGGGCGGCTCCAGGCTGGCGAGCGCGGCCTGCTGGGCGAGGGTGGTGACCGCGAACGGCGCCTGCACCTGACGCAGCGCGGTGGTGATCGCCGGGTCGGCGCTCACGGCGTAGCCGACGCGCAGGCCCGCGAGCCCGTAGGCCTTGGAGAAGGTCCGCAGCACCACGAGGTTCGGGTGGTCCGCCAGCAGCTCGACGCCGTCGGGGACCTCGGGGTCGGTGACGTATTCGCGGTAGGCCTCGTCGAGCACCACGAGCAGGTCGTCGGGCACGGACGCGAGGAAGTGCTCGATCTCGGTGCGGGTGACCGAGGTCCCCGTGGGGTTGTTCGGGTTGCAGATGAACACGAGCCGGGTCGCGGGGGTGACCGCCGCGGCCATGGCCGGGAGGTCCTGGCGGTGCTCCGCGGTGAGCGGCACCGGCACGCCGGTGGCGCCGCCGACCGCGACCACGATGGGGTAGGCCTCGAACGAGCGCCAGGGGTGGACGACCTCGTCGCCCGCGCCCGCGGTGATGTTGACCAGCTGCTGGCACAGCGACACCGACCCGCAGCCGACCGCCACCCGCGCGGGGTCGACCCCGTGCCGCCGCGCGAGGGCGGCGGTGAGCTCGGTGCTGGAGTTGTCGGGGTAGCGGTTGACGTCGGCCGTCACCTGCGCGATGCGCTCGAGCACGTGGGGCAGCGGGCCGGAGGGGCTCTCGTTGCTCGCGAGCTTCACCGCACCCGGCACGGTGCGTCCCGGCACGTACGCGGGGAGCGCGGCGAGGCTCTCGCGGAGGCGCACGGTCACGCCGTCACCTTATGACCTGGGTCAGAGGTTCGGCGCGACACGATCGCACCGCAGGTGGCGTGCGCCACCCGGCGCCCGGCGCGCCGTACCGGCTGCGGGCCCCGGGATCCCTAGGCTCCCGTAGGTGCTGCTGACGGTCGTCGCCATCTGCGCGCTGGTGCTCGCGTACGTGGCGCTGGTCGCGGCGTGGCTCGCCCTGCGCACCCTCGGTCGGATCCGCCGGGCCGGAGCCCTCGGCCGGACCACCTCCCCCGCGTCGTCGTCCGCCGCGCTCGCCACGCAGATCGAGGCGCGCCTCGCGGGGGTCGAGGCCGAGATCGCCAACACCCGTCGCAGCGCCGCCGCCCGCAGCCGCACCGGGGAACGCGACACCCACACCGCGCTCGACTCCCTGCGCGCCGACGTCTCGGCCTCCCTGCGCCGGGTGGCGCTCGTGCGGTACGACGCGTTCGGCGACCACGGCGGCCGGCTGTCGTTCTCCCTCGCCCTGCTCGACGACACCGGCGACGGCGTCACCCTCACCTCGATCGCGGGCCGGCACGAGACCCGCGTCTACGCCAAGGGCGTCAGCGCCGGCGAGGGCGACCGCGAGCTCTCACCCGAGGAGACCCAGGCCGTGCGTGCCGCCATGCGGCAGCAGCCGGGTGCGGCCCGCGAGGCGTCTTAGGCTGACGCGCGTGACCGACGGCGCCCGCATCGCGTTCCTCGGACCGGAGGGCACGTTCGCGCACGCGGCGTTGCTGACCCTCCCGGAGTCCGACGGCGCGGAACTGCTGCCCCAGGCCACGGTGGTCCACGCCGTCGAGGCCGTCCGCTCCGGTGCCGCCGACGCCGCGCTGGTCCCGCTGGAGAACTCGGTCGAGGGCGGGGTGCCCGCCACCCTCGACGAGTTGGCGAACGGCCAGCCCCTGGTGATCGTCGACGAGGCCTTCCTGCCGGTGCGCTTCGACCTGCTGGCCCGGCCGGGCACCGCCCTGGCCGACGTCACGGTCGTCGCCACCCACCCGCACGCCGAGGCCCAGACCCGGCGGTGGCTCATGGCCCACGCACCCGGCGCGCGGGTGTCGCTGCTGGGCTCGACGGCCGCCGGGGCCGCGGCCGTCGCCGCCGGCGAGGCGGACGCGTCGGTCTCGACCCCGCTCGCGGCCTCGCTGTTCGGGCTGGTCCCGCTCGCCACCGACATCGCCGACCACGTCGGGGCGGTCACCCGGTTCGTCCTGCTCGCCCGGCCCCGCCCACCGGCCGCGGCCACCGGCAACGACCGCACCTCGCTGGTGGCCTACCTGCGCGCGGACCACCCCGGCGCCCTGCTCGAACTGCTCACCGTGTTCGGCGACCGTGGCATCAACCTGACCCGGATCGAGTCGCGGCCGACGAAGGACCGGCTCGGGGACTACTGCTTCAGCATCGACCTCGAGGGCCACGTGGCCGACGCCCGGGTGGGCGACGCGCTCGGGGCCCTGCGGCGGGTCTGCGCCGACGTCCGCTACCTGGGCTCGTACCCCCGACGTGAGGGCGTGCAGTCGGCGATCCCGGTGGGCCGCACCGACCTGGAGTTCGCCGACGCCGCGGCCTGGCTCGCCGCGATCAGGTCGACCGGGACACCCGACGGCTGAGGGCCCGGGCTAGAGGTAGAGCCCGGTGCTCTCCTCGTTGCGCTCGGCGGCGACGGCGTGGATGTCGCGTTCGCGCAACAGGACGTAGTCGTCGCCCGCGATCTCGACCTCGTGGCGGTCGTCGGGGCTGAACAGCACCCGGTCGCCGTTCTGCACCGTGCGCTCGTGGTTGCCGATGGCGAACACCTCGGCCCAGACGAGTCGCTTCGTGACGTCCACGGTGGCCGGGATGAGGATGCCGGCGCTCGAGCGGCGTTCGCCCTCGCCGCGCGCGACCTTCACCAGCACCCGGTCGTGGAGCATCTTGATCGGGAGCCGGTCGGTCACGGGCCCAGCGTAGGCGGGCTGCCGGTGCCGCCCGGCGTCCGTCACCACGTGGGTGCGGGTGTCACACCCGGGCAGCGGCGAGGGCGTCCTCGTGACGACGCGCGGCGTCGCTGACCTCCCGGTCGAGGGCCGACAGCATGAACATGGGCCGGCCGGCGTCGAGCGCCGCGTCGAACTCGCGCTCGGCGTCGGCGAGCAGCCGCGCGGTGTCCTCGACGGTGCGGTGCGGGGCGGACGACGCGATGGTGGCGGTGGACAACGGAGGGACCTCCAGGGACGGACCTACGGCGGGCGCGGCTCGATCGCTGGGATCGTTCGGGGGGCCGGTTCAAGCCTTTGACAAATCCAGAGTGCCCGCCCCGGCCGACCTGCAACACCCCGTCGCGACGGCAACTAGGTGCCAGGCAGGAAGCTGTACGCCGATCACACATGCGAGGAGAAGAGGTTCACCGCCCGAGAAGCGCGGTGGGTGCACCGGCGCTAACGTCCGCCGCAACCGACCGTCCCGACCCCTTCCCTCGAGGGACTCCATGACCGTTGTCTACGTCGCGGGCGCGATGCGCAGCGGCACCACCGTGCTCGGCCAGGCCCTCGCGGCGTCGCCCGACGTCGTCCTGGTCGGCGAGCTGCGGACCACCCTGTTGGGTCTGCGGGAACCCCTCGGACCGAGGTGCGACTGCGGCCGCCTCGAGGCGAGCTGCCCGTTCTGGTCGGAGCTCGCGGCCCTTCCGGACGTCGCCGCCGAGGTCGGCGTGGCGTCGCGGACGCTGCGGCTGCCGGCGCTGTTCGCCGCCGTCCTCGGCCTGCGCCGCCCGAACCACGCCGAGCGGGTCGTCGTCGACCGGCTGCGCGCCACGGTGGAGGCAGCGGACGGCCGCGCGGTCGTCGACACCTCCAAGTCGGTCGCGGGGGTGCTGCTCTGGCGCCTGGCCGGGGAGCGGGTCGTCGTCGCGCGGTGCGTCCGCTCGCCGCGGGTCGTGGCCCGCAAGCAGGCCCGGACGACGGCCCGAGCGGCCGACCGGTCCGACCTGCCGCACGTCGGGCGGGTCGCGTCGTTCACCGTGTGGCTGGTCCACCACGCCGCGGCCGGGCTCGCCGGGTGGCTGCCGGGCGTCGAGCACGTCACCGTCCGGTACCGCCGGTTCGTGACCGACCCCGCCGAGGTCGCCCGCGACCTGTGGCGCCGCGCGCAGGTGCGGGCGGGCGGCGTGGACGGCGGACGGTTCGTGATCGGGACCAGCCACCTGCTGGTCGGCAACCCCCGCCGCGAACGGGGTCCGGTGGTGACGGTCGCCCCGCGGCAGCAGGTTCAGCCCCAGCCGAGTTCGTGGAGCCGGTCGTCGTCGATGCCGAAGTGGTGGGCGAGTTCGTGGACCACCGTCACCCGGATCTCGTGCTCCAACTCGGCCTCGTCGGCGGCGAGTTCGAGGAGCGGCAGCCGGTAGACGTAGATGGTGTCGGGCATGGCGAACGTGTAGTCGGTGCCGCGCTCGGTGAGCGCGATGCCCCAGTACAGACCGAGCAGCCCGGGTTCGTCCGCGTTCTCGTCGGCGACCTCGACCACGACGTTGTCGGCGAGGTCGAGCAGCTGCCGCGGCACGCTCTCCAGCGCGCGGTCGACCAACCGCTCGAACCGACGCCTGCTCACCTCGACCGCCACGGCGGCCAGTGTGGCAGCGCGGACACCGCCCCACCGGCCGTCGGTAACCTCGGTTCGTGATCGACCTCAAGGCCCTGCGGGCCGACCCCGACCGCGTCCGCGACTCGCAGCGGCGGCGCGGGGAGTCCGAGGCCGCGGTCGACGAGCTGCTCGCGGCCGACGAACGGCGCCGTGCGGCCGTCGCCGCCACCGACGCGTTGCGGGCCGAGCAGAAGACGGCGTCGCAGGCCGTCCGGGGCGCGAGCCCCGAGGAGCGGCCGGCACTCATCGAGCGCGGCAAGGCGCTCTCGGCCCAGGTCAAGGACGCCGAGGAGTCCGTGCGCGAGGCCGACGCCGGCCTGCGGCTCGCCCAGCTGCGCGTCCCCAACGTCGTCGAGGACGACGTCGTCCCCGGTGGCGAGGACGACTTCGTCCTGCTCGACACCGTGGGCGAGCTGCCGGCGATCGACGCGCCGCGCGACCACGTCGAGATCGGGCAGGCCCTCGGCGCGATCGACCTCGAACGCGGCGCGAAGGTCAGCGGCTCACGGTTCTACTTCCTCACCGGTGTGGGCGCCCAGCTGGAGCTCGCGCTGGTCAACCACGCCATGGCGTTCGCGGCGTCGGTCGGGCTGGAGCCCGTGATCGCGCCGGCGCTGGTGCGCCCCGAGGTCATGGAGGGCACGGGGTTCCTCGGCGCCCACGCCGACGAGGTCTACCGCCTGGCCGCCGACGACCTGTACCTGGTCGGCACGTCGGAGGTCGCGCTCGCCGGCATGCACATGGACGAGATCCTCACCGACCTGCCGCTGCGCTACGCCGGGTTCTCGTCGTGCTTCCGGCGCGAGGCGGGCTCGCACGGCAAGGACACCCGCGGCCTGGTGCGCGTGCACTGGTTCGACAAGGTCGAGATGTTCTCCTACGTCTCGGCCGAGGACCCGGCGGTGGCGCAGGCCGAGCACCAGCAGCTGCTGGCCTGGGAGCGGGAGTTCCTCGACTCCCTCGAGCTGGCCTACCGGGTCATCGACGTCGCGGCCGGTGACCTCGGGTCGTCAGCGGCACGGAAGTTCGACATCGAAGCGTGGTTCCCCTCGCAGGGGCGCTACCGCGAGCTGACCTCGACCTCGAACTGCACGACGTTCCAGGCCCGACGCCTCGACATCCGCACCCGGAGCGAGTCGGGCGGCAACACCGCGGTGGCCACGCTCAACGGCACGTTGTGCGCCGTGGCCCGCACGATCGCCTGCCTGCTCGACTTCCACCAGCAGCCCGACGGCTCGGTGCACGTGCCGGTGGCGCTGCGGCCGTACCTCGGTGGGCGTGAGGTCCTGGCCCGGAAGTGACCGTGTTGTTGCTGGCGTCGGACCTCGACGGGACCCTCCTGCAGTCCGACGGCACCGTCGCGCCCGAGACCAAGCGCGCCCTGGCCCGGGCGCGGGAGTCGAACCTGCTGGTGGCGTTCGTGACCGGGCGTCCACCGCGGTGGTTGCACGAGGTCGCCGAGCAGACCGACCACTACGGCGTCGCGATCGGGGCGAACGGCGCGGTCGTCTACGACCTGGCCGAGGAGGAGGTCGTCGACACCGATCCGTTGTCTCCTGCAACGGTCGCCGCGGTGACGTCGGCGCTCCGCGACACGTTCCCCAACGTGACGTTCGGCTTCGAGTACGGCCTGGAGTTCGGGCACGAACGCGACTACCGGCACGACTGGGAGGTCACGCCCGTGGCCGACCGGCAGGGCCGGACCATGCCGCAGCCGATGATCGCGTCCCTCGACGAGCTCGCGGCCCGGCCGGTGCTGAAGATCTTGGCCAAGTGGCGGGCGGCGCCGGACCCGCAGCAGTACATGCTCGATGCCGTCGCGCTGCTCGGTGACACCGCCACGGTCACCCGGTCCTCGCGCGGCCCGCTGCTGGAGATCTCAGCGCCCGGCGTGGACAAGTCGACCGGCCTCGCCCACCTCGCCCAGCGCCGCGGGCTCACCGCGGACCAGGTCGCGGCGGTCGGGGACATGCCCAACGACCTCGCGATGCTCGCGTGGGCCGGCCGGGGTTACGCCGTCGCCAACGCCCACCCGGACGTGCGGGCCGTGGCCGACGAGGTGCTGCCCGAGACCAACGACGAACACGCCGTGGCCTCGCTCATCGACCGGCTGATCGACGCCTGCCGGGGCTGAGCCCCTCCGGGTGCGGTCAGAGGTACTGGCCGGTGCCCTGGCCGTCATCGGGTCGACCGCCGCCGAACGCGCCGCCCGGCACCTGGCCGAGCACCTGACCGCCCGGCCCGACGATCACCGCCTGCTGCCCCCCGCCCGCACCGGAGCCGCCGGGCAGGGCGCGACGTCGCATCTCCTCCAACTGCTGGCGCGCCGCCATCTGCTGGGCGAACAGGGCGGTCTGGATGCCGTGGAACAGCCCCTCCAGCCAGCCGACCAGCTGGGCCTGCGCGATCCGCAGCTCGGCCTCCGACGGCACGTGGTCGTCCTCGGTGGCGAACGGCAGGGTGAGGCGTTCGAGTTCGTCGCGCAGTTCGGGGGCGAGCCCGGACTCGAGCTCGCGGATCGACGACGCGTGGATCTCGGCCAACCGACGGCGCCCGGCCTCGTCCAACGGAGCCGCCCGGACCTCCTCCAGCAACTGCTTGATCATGGTGCCGATCCGCATGACCTTCGCCGGCTGCTCGACCTGGGCCGCGAGGGCTTCGCTCGGATCGTCGGAACCGGGGTCGACCGCACCTGCCGTCGCCGATCCGGCTTCGCTACGGTGGGCGCCGTCCTGGTCGCGGGTCGAACCCCACTCCGACGGCTCGGGCGTCTCATCCGCGGGAAAGGTGCCGGAACCGTGCGTCGACGTCATGTCAGCAGTCTGCCCACCGGGCGGCACTGACATGGCACCCGCCTCCGACCAGATCCCCACCCCGCGCGTCGACACCGCCCGCGTCCGCGGCCTCTACACGACGCTCTCGCCGACCGTCTCCCACCTCGACGGCGGCTACGACGTCCTCATGCCCGAGTCCGTCATCCGGGCCATCGGGGCGTCCCTGCGCTCCTCGCCCGCCCAGCCCGGCTCGGTCTCGGCCGGATCGCGCTGGTCGACCGCCGCGGCCGACGCCGCGCGGGTCGCAGTGGCCGACCTGGTCGGTGGCGACGGCGCGCGGGTCGCGCTCGCGGCCACCCTGCCCGAGTTGCTCCGGCTGTGCGCGTGGCGGCTGTCGCGCGGGTGGCAGCTCGGCGACGAGATCGTGTTGACCCGCCTCGACCACGACCGCAACGTCGCCCCCTGGGTCGCGGCCGCCCGCGCGGTCGGCGCCACCGTGCGGGTCGCCGAGGTCGACGTCGAGACCGGCGAGCTGCCCGCCTGGCAGTACGAGCAGCTGCTCGGCCCGCACACCCGGCTGGTCGTGCTGCCGGTCGCGGGGCCGGTCACCGGAGCGGTCGTCCCGGTCCGCAGCATCGCCGACGCCGCCCACGACGCCGGCGCCCTCGTGGTCGCCGACGCCACCGCCGCCCTGCCCCACGTGCCGCTCGACCTCGACCAGCTCGGCCTCGACGGCCTCGCGCTGTCGCTCGCGGGGATCGGCGGGCCGTCGATGGGCGCGCTCGCGGCCTCCGGGCCGCTGTGGCAGGCGCTGATCGACGGCCGGCGCCGTGTGGGCACGGGGGTCGACCGCTCGTCGTTCGTCGACGTCGGCCCGTTGCCGGTCGAGCTGCTCGCGGGCGTTCCCGCCGTCGTCGAGCACCTGGCCTCGCTCGCGGACCCCGACGACCCCGACCTGGTCACCGGGACCCGCCGGGCCCGCGTACAGGCGTCACTGGCCGGCATCGCCGCGACCGAGCGGGCGCTGTACGCGCGGCTGGTCGCGGGGCTGGAGGCGTTGCCCGGGGTGACGGTCATCCGGTCCGAGGGCCCACGCATCCCGGTGCTGGGCCTCGCCGTCGCCGGCCGCACCCCCGACGAGGTGGGCGAGGAACTGCTCGCCCGCGGGGTGTCGGTGTGGACCGGCGCCACCGGGGTCGAGGCCTACCTCGGCACGCTCGGGGTCGACGAGATCGGCGGGGTGTGCGTGGTGGGGTTGATGCCCTACACGTCGGCGCTCGACGTCAACCGGCTGCTGCTCGCGCTCGGCGAGTACACCGCCGCGGCCTGAGCCGCGCCACCGCTTCCCGCCACCACGCTTCCCATCACCCGGGGTGGGCTGGGCTGCTACTGCGGGTCGTCGGCGAGCGGCCAGCCGCCCGCGGCGAGGTGCGCGGAGACCCGTCGCACGTCGTCCTCGGCCGGTTCGTCGAGGGTCGCCGCGGAGATGAGGTCGCGGACGTCGTCGCTGGTGACGACCTCGCCCTGCGCCGCGAGGACCGCGAGGTCACCGGCGATGTCGTGGACCTCGGTCGGGGTGAGCTTGCGGCGGAGCAAGCCGAGCAGCGCCACGTAGTCCTGACGCGGCACCCCGGACGGGTACCCCGCGCGCAACCACTCGAGCACGCGGCTGGCGACGTTGGTGCTGGAGTCGGTCATGTCGTGGTCCTCCCCGGTTCCGGGCCGGTCACTTCTTGTCGACGAGCGTCGGGTAGATGTTGCTGAAGTCGAGGGCCTTGCCGAACCCGGTGGCGATGATGAACACCAGCCCGAGCACGACGGCCAGCACGACGACCGCGAAGCAGACGATCGCGAGGACGCGTCCGAGGGCGTGCGGCTGGGCCACCACCCCACCGGGTTCCACCTCGGCGTCGCCGCCCGCGCCCCAGGCCGAGGCCCGGATGCCGAGGGAGAAGATCAACGGCAGGCCGGCGCCGAAGAGCAGGCCGATCAGCAGGATCTGGCCGATCGACTTCAGCTCGAGTCCGAAGACGTGCACGGTGCGTTCCTCTCTCAGGCGTCGACGGTGGCGGGCTGCTCGGCGCGCGGCCGCGCGTCGCCCTCCCACTCGTCGTTGACGTTGCCGGCGTGGACCGCGTCCTTGCGCGAACGCAGGTAGATGACGGTGGCGAGGGCGATGAGGATGGCGGTGTCGACGAGCGCCCCGGCGACCCCGCCCCCGAGCAGGTGGGCGATCCACCACATGACCGCCCCGACGAGCGCCGAGAGCGGGATGGTGATGAGCCAGGCGATGACCATGCGGCCGGCGACCCGCCAGCGCACGGTCGCACCGGGCCGGCCGAGCCCGGTGCCGAGCACCGACCCGGTGGTCACGTGCGTGGTCGAGAGCGCGAAGCCCAGGTGGCTCGAGACGAGGATGACCGCGGCCGACGAGGTCTCGGCGGCGAGACCCTGCGGCGGCGCGATCTCGACCAGGCCCTTGCCGAGGGTGCGGATGATGCGCCAGCCGCCGAGGTAGGTGCCGAGGGCGATGGCCAGCGCGCAGACGACCTTGACCCAGAACGGGATGCCGGTGGTCGAGCTCCAGTGGCCTGACGCGATGAGGGCCAGGGTGATGACGCCCATCGTCTTCTGGGCGTCGTTGGTGCCGTGCGCCAGCGAGACCAGCGACGCCGAGCCGATCTGGCCCCAGCGGAAGCCGCGGTCGGTGTACTTCGCGGCGACGCCGACCACGACGCGGTAGATCAGCCAGGTGCCGACCGCGGCGATGACGCCGGCGACGATCGGCGACGCGACGGCCGGGACGATCACCTTGCCGATGACGCCGTCGATCTTGCTGCCGTCGCCGTTCCAGTTGACCCCGCTCCAGCCCAGACCCGCGATCGTCGAACCGATGAGCCCGCCGAACAGGGCGTGCGAGGAACTGGACGGCAGGCCGAGCAGCCAGGTGAGCAGGTTCCACACGATCGCGCCGACGAGTCCCGCCAGCACGATCGTCAGCAGCGGACTGCCGCCGTCGGCGGTGAGGGCGGCCTTCGGCGCCCCGCTCTTGTCCTGGATCTTGACCACGGCGTTCGTGACCGTGAGCGCGACCTCGACCGAGAGGAACGCACCCACCAGGTTCAGCACGCCGGACAGGGCCACCGCCACTTTGGGCGGGAGCGCGTGCGTGGCGATCGAGGTCGCCATCGCGTTCGCGGTGTCGTGGAACCCGTTGGTGAAGTCGAACGACAACGCCACCGCCACGACCAACACCAGGATCACCGTCGCTGCATCCACGACACACAGCGTGGCCCCACGCCGTGGTGTGTCAGCAGGCGGGAGTGGGAGTTTCCGGGCTGTTCACCTGCCGTTCACCCGTTCCCGACGGGGGTGTGTCAGGGGGGTGATCAGACGGTGAGCAGGACCTTGCCGATGTGGTCCTCGTCGAGGCGACGGTGGGCGGCGGCCGCGTCGCGCAGCGGGAAGCGGCTGTCGACCACGGGCCGGACCGCGCCGCTCTCGACGAACGGCCAGACCACGGCCTGCGTCGACGCGACGACCCGGGCCTTGTCGGCCGCGGGGCGGGCCCGCAGCGACGCCGACACCACGCTCGCGCGCTTGGCCATGAGCAACCCGAAGTCGAGTTCGCCCTTGCGCCCGCCCTGCATGCCGAGGTTGCAGAGCCGGCCGCCGGTGGCGAGCGCGGCGACGTTGCGCTCGAGGTACTTCGCGCCCATGTTGTCGAGGACGACGTCGACCCCCCGGCCGTCGGTCGCGCCCTTCACCGCCTCGACGAAGTCGTCGTCGCGGTAGTTGACGGCGAGGTCGGCGCCGAGTTCGCGCGCCGCCTCCTGCTTGGCGGCCGAGCCGACGGTGACGAACACCCGGGCGCCGTACGCCTTGGCCAGCTGGATGGCGAACGTGCCGATGCCGCTGGTGCCGCCGTGGACGAGCAGGGTCTCGCCGTAGGCCAGCCGGCCGAGGTCCCAGACCATCGACCAGACCGTGCACGCCACCTCGGGCAACGCGCTCGCCTCGACCGGGTCGACCCCCGCGGGGACCGGCAGCAGCTGGCCGACGGGGACGACGACCCGGCCCGCGTACCCGCCACCCGACAGCAGCGCGCAGACCTCGTCGCCGACGTCGTACCCGCTGACGCCGTCGCCGAGGGCGGCCACACGGCCCGAGCACTCCAGGCCGGGGTACGGCGACGCGCCGGGCGGCGGCTCGTAGTGGCCCTCCCGCTGCAGCACGTCGGCCCGGTTCACCGCGGAGGACACGACGTCGAGCAGCACCTCGCCCTCGCCGGGCACGGGATCGTCGACCTCGACGGGCTGCAGGACCTCGGGGCCGCCGGGTCGGGAGATCTCGATGGCCAGCACGTCGACCGACGCTACTGGTCGCGGTTCCGCCTCGGCTCGGCTCCCGGCGCATCCGACCGGGCCGCCTGGGTGAGAAAAGTGCAGGGTCTGGTTGCTCGACGGCGGTCGGAGCAACCAGACCCTGCACTTCTGTGGCCTGGAGCGGGTCGAGGCGACGCGGGGTCAGGCGGCGACCAGCTCAGGGTCGGGGGTGGCGGCGCCGTGGCGGCCGGCGGCGTTGATGCGTAGGCCGCGGGCGGCGATGACGCCGATGCGGACCACGACCTCGCAGAGGGCGAGCAGGACCAGCGCGTCCTGCCAGGCGTCGCCGCCGGTGACGTGGTGCTCGGCGCTGAAGCGGCCCAGCGCGGCCTCGCCCGCGGGGTGGCTCGCCCAGACGATGAAGCCCAGGCGGGCGCCCATGCTCGCGACCCAGAGGGTGGCGGCGGTGACCCCGGCGCGGACGTGGGCCCGGCCACCGATCGCCCACACCTTGGTGGTGAACCCGCCGGCGACGCCGAGCGCGACGCCGACGGTCACGCCGGCGGCAATCAACCAGAGGTCGTTGCCGCCGGTCGGCACGGAGACGAGGTAGCTGCTGCCGACCCACCCCACGATGCCGAGGGGCAGCAGCACGGTGTGCCAGCCGAGTTTCGAGGTGCGCACCTGTCGCAGCACGATGAGCACGAGCGCGATGTCGATGATCCAGTCGGTGGTCGTCATGGGGAGAACCCTCGTCGCGCCGGGTGTTCCGCGGATCCGCCGACGGGTGGAGATCCGGGTGGAGACGTCAGGTCCACCGCTGCCGTCCGGTGGCACCGGGCGTGGCAGGCTCGTCGGCCGTGACCTCTCCCTCTGTCGTCGTGGGCGACGCACCGCTGACCGAAGCCGACGTCGTCGCCGTGGCCCGCCACGGGGCGCGGGTCGAACTCGCCCCCGCCGCCCGGGAGCGGATCGAACGCTCACGCCGGGTGATCGACGCCCTGTCGGCCGATCCGGTGCCGCACTACGGCGTCTCGACCGGATTCGGCGCCCTCGCCACCACCTCGATCCCGCCGGCGAAGCGCGCCGACCTGCAGCGCAGCCTGGTGCGTTCGCACGCCGCCGGCTCGGGCCCGGCGGTGGAGCGGGAGGTGGTGAAGTCGTTGATGCTGCTGCGGCTCGCAACCCTCGCCAGCGGCCACACCGGGGTGCGGGTCTCGACGGCTGACGCCTACGTTGCATGGTGCAACAGTGAGTACGTGCCGGTCGTTCACGAGTTCGGATCGCTGGGCTGCAGTGGGGATCTCGCGCCGCTCTCGCACGTCGCTCTGGCCCTGATGGGGGAGGGGACCGTCGCCGCCGCGGACGGTTCGTTGCACCCTGCAACGGCAGCCGGCATCGAGCCGGTTGTCCTCGCCGAGAAGGAGGGGCTCGCCCTCATCAACGGCACCGACGGCATGCTCGGGCAGTTGCTGCTGGCCTGCGCGGACGTGGATCTGCTGCTGCGCTCGGCGGATCTGGCCGCCGCCATGAGCATCGAGGCCATGCTCGGCACCGACCGGGTGTTCGCCGCCGACCTCGCAGCGCTGCGTCCGCACCCCGGCATCGCGACCGCGACGACCAACCTGCGGGCGCTGCTCGCCGACTCGCCTATCGTGGCCTCGCACCAGGGGCCGGACTGCACCTACGTGCAGGACGCCTACTCGATGCGCTGCGCCCCCCAGGTCAGCGGCGCCGCCCGTGACGTCCTGGGGTTCGTGCGGAGCACCGCGGGCTTCGAGTTGCGCTCGGCCGTCGACAACCCGGTCGTCGTCTGGGACGACGCGGTGGGCGCGGGCGTCGACCACGAGGCGGGCAACGCCGCCGCCGGCGCGCGGGTCGAGTCCAACGGCAACTTCCACGGCGCGCCCGTCGCGTACGCCCTGGACCTGTTGGCCATCCCGGTCGCCGACGTCGCCTCCATCAGCGAGCGGCGGACCGACCGCCTGCTCGACGTCGCCCGCAGCCGCGGCCTGCCGCCGTTCCTCGCCGGCGACCCGGGCGTGGACTCCGGGCTGATGATCGCGCAGTACACGCAGGCCGCGGTGGTGAGCGAACTCAAGCGGCTCGGCAACCCCGCGAGCGTCGACTCGATACCGAGCTCGGCCATGCAGGAGGACCACGTCTCGATGGGGTGGTCGGGCGCCCGCAAGCTGCGCCGGGCCGTCGACGGCCTGACCCGCGTGCTCGGCATCGAGGTCCTCGCCGCGGCCCGGGCGCTGGACTTCCGCGCGCCGCTGCGCCCCGGCCCCGCCACCGGCGCGGTCGTCGCCGCGCTGCGTGAACACGTGCCGGTCGCAGGCTCCGACCGCCCGCTGGCCCCGGAGATCGAGGCGGCCGTGGAGTTCGTGCGATCGGGGGCCGCCGTCGCCGCCGCGGACTCGGGACTCGCGACCCCGCTGCGCTGAGCGCCTGGCGCACCGAGCAGCTCCGGTGAGTGGTCACCTTCCCCGGTCAGTGGTCAGGAAATGCTGACCACTCAAGGGGTTTCGTGACCACTCGCCGGATCGGGTGAGCGGCGGCTACGCCAGGCCCGCGAAAGCCGTCGCGCGCATGCCGGCCATCTGGGCGTCGAGCTCGTCGATGAGGGCGTCGGGGATCTCCGCTCCCGCCGAGCGCAGCCAGGCGGCGACCATCCGGTGGCCGCCCTCGGTGAGCACCGACTCGGGGTGGAACTGCACGCCCTCGATCGGCAGCGAGCGGTGGCGCAGGGCCATGATCACGCCGCTCGGGGTGGCACCGGTGACCTCGAGGTCACCCGGCAGACCGTCGCGTTCGACCGCGAGGGAGTGGTAGCGGGTCGCGGTGAACGGCGAGGGCAGGGGCGCGAGGACCCCGGTGCCGTCGTGCTCGACGAGCGAGGTCTTGCCGTGCAGCAGTTCCGGCGCGCGGGAGACCACGCCGCCGAACGCCACTCCGATGGCCTGGTGGCCGAGGCACACGCCGAACAACGGGGTTCCCGACGCCGCGGCGGCCTCGACGACCGGGATCGACGCCCCGGCCTCCTCGGGCGTGCCGGGGCCGGGGGAGACCAGCACGGCGTCGTGGGCCGCGACCGCCGCACCGGCGTCGGACAGGGCCGGGTCGTCGTTGCGCAGCACCTCGACCTCCGCCCCGAGCTGGGCGAGGTACTGGACGAGGTTGTAGACGAAGCTGTCGTAGTTGTCGACGACGAGGACGCGCACCGCGCGTGCCTCCTTCCTGGCCTGGGACGTGTCTCAGAACTCCCGCTCGTCGCGAGCGGCGCTGAGGTGCGGTGGATGCGAGGCGGAGGAGGAGTCGGCTACCAGGGTTGTATCCGCGACGACGACAACGCAGCAGACGCCGTGCCTCGGCACCGCGCAGCAGAGCATGGGGTTTTGAGACACGGCCTAGTTGCCGGGCAGCACCGACGGCACGCTGGTGGTCACGGTCGTGACCACCGTGTTCGCGCCGTTGCCGCCCTCGTCGATGGTCACGTTGTCGAACGGCAGCCGCGGTTCGGCCCACGGGAAGACGACGAACAGCAGCAGCGCGGAGACCGCGGCGATCAGCAACGCGACCTGCAGGATCCGCAGCGCGGTGACGCCGGGCAGGTGCCGCCAGATGAAGACGTACATCAGAGCGTGCCTCCGAGCTCGGTCGGGATCAGCTTGCCCTTGGCGGGCTTGGTGGCGGTGAGCTTGGCGTGCAGGATCATCCGCTGGCTCGCCGAGTACTTCGGGTGACAGGTCGTCATCGTCATGTAGCTGCCGGACGGCTGGCTGTCGGCCTTGTCGGGCGTCGGGGCGATGACGGCGACGTCGGTCGGGGCGACGATCTCGCGACCCACGACGCCGTTGGCGTCGGGCTTGGACAGGTCGGTCCCCTGCCCGAGGATCTGGTAGACGTACCAGAACCCGGGCACCTGGACCACGACGGCGTCGCCCGGCTTGAGCTGGTCGAGGTTGAGGAACGGCTCGCCCTTGCCGACCCGGTGGCCCGCGACCGAGAAGTTGCCCTCCTGGCCGGGCAGCGCGGTGCCGGAGTAGTGGCCGGGGCCCTTCTCCAGGTCGGCGTCGTTGACGCCCTCGACGACCGTGAAGTTGAAGTCCTGACCGAACGTCGGGATGTAGAGGTTGGCGATGCCCTGACCGGCCGGGATCGTCTTCTGCGCAGCACCCGGCAGTTGCAGGGTCTCCGAGCCGACGGTGGGCTGGTCGAGGACCTGCTGGAACGCCTTGTGCACCTCGGACTGCTTCTGGGCGGCGAACAGGTTCGTCACCCAGACCTCGTAGACGACGAACAGCAGGATGATCAGGCCGCCGGTGATGAGCGTCTGCCCGATGCCGCGGGCGACGAGGCGGACCTTGTCGGCCCGTGAGCGTCGGCGTGGGAGGGTGTCGGTGGCCGAGTGCCGGCCACCGCCGTCACCGTCGTCGCCGCCGAGGGCAACCTGGGTCGCGGTCAACGCTCACCTCTGCTCACACAGGTGCCCGGCCGGGGTGGTCCGACCGGGCGCTCGGGCTACCGTCCAGGGTCAACCCGGAGCGGCGTAGGACAGGTCCAGCGGGCCGTCGTACGCGGGCACGGTCACGGTGTGGGGGTCGGAGACCTCGTATCCCACGCCGTAAGCCTGCACGGCCTGCTCCAACAATGACACACCGTAGGAGTTCGCGAGTCGCGTTCTCATGGTGTCCGGAGGTCCGATGGCCTCGACCGCGTAGGGCGGCGAGTAGACCCGGCCGTTGAGCAGCAGGGTGTTGCCCACACACCGGACCGCGCTGGTCGGCACGAGCCGTTGCCCCACGATGGAGATCGCCTGCGCCCCGCCCGCCCACAGGGCGTTGACGACCGCCTGCAGGTCGGACTGGTGGATGACGAGTTGGTCGAGCGCCGCCTGGTCGGTCGGGTCGACCTGGTCGACGGCCGAGGCCGGGGCGTCGTCGAGGGTGACGGTGAGGCCGTCGCCGGTGGCCGGGGTCTGGCCGAACGGGTCGCCGAGGGCCTCGACCTGCGACTGCACGGCCGTCACCCGGCCGTTGCCCTTGCCCGCGGCGGCCGCGGCGGCGTCGACCTGGGCCGTGAGCACGCGGACCGCGGCGTCGAGGCTCGCCACGGTGCCCGTGGCCGAGCGCACCGTCCCGGCGAGGTCGACGGTCTCGGGCGAGCGCAGGTCGGTGCCCCGGGCGGTCTGCGCGCTGGTCGCGAACAGCGCCCCGGCACCGAGCGCGACGACGGGCACGAGCACCCGCCACAGCGTCACCGGCCGGCGGGTGCGCTGCGTTCCGTCCTCGCCCCTGTCCATCGCGCACTACGCTAGCGCCGACCACGCGGGCCACACCCCGCCTGCCGCGATCCGAGGAACCACCCGTGCCGAAGTCGAAGGTCCGCAAGAAGCCCGCCACCGCCGCCGCCCGAGGCGGGGTGTCGCGTACGCCCGTCGTCGTGGAACGGCAGGGGCCGTCGCCGAAGTGGTACCCGATCACCATGGCGGTGGTCCTGCTGCTCGGGCTCGCCTACATCGTCGTCTACTACATCGCGGGCGGCGACGTCCCGTACATGCAGGACCTGGGGGGCTGGAACCTCGCGATCGGCTTCGGTGTGCTCGTGCTCGGGCTGCTCATGAGCGTCCGCTGGCGCTGACCCACAGGTCTGTCCACCGGTGTGAACGACACCGGTGTCGTTCGTCCCCAGGTGTGGACCGGACTGTGGAGAACCACATGGCTGTCATTCGTCCCCAGCTGTGGACAGGGCTGTGGACGACCCGCGGTTGAGGTTCGGCCCCGCCCCGGCGTGGGCGCGGGCCTTCGCCGCGGTCGCCCTGGTCGCGGCCGTCACCGCGGTGTTCGCCGATCTCCAGGGCCGGGTGCTCGCGGTGGCCGTCGCCGTGGCGTTCGCCGCGCTCGCGGTGGTGGACCGCCGGAGCTCGCCCCGGTTGGTCGTGGACCCGGACGGCCTGACCGTGCGCGAGGTGACCGGTCAGCGGCGGTTGGCGTGGGACGTGGTCGAGACCGTCGCGGTGGACGAGCGGATCCGCTTCGGACGCATCGTCCACACCCTCGAGGTCGACGCCGGTGACGTGCTGGTGGTGCTGGGGCGTCGTTCCCTCGACGCGGACCCGGTGACCGCCGCCCGCCGCATCGTGGCGGCCGCGCCCGCGGACCGGCGCGCGGATCTCGGCGGCGACATCCGCCGCCGCGCCCGCTGACCCCCTCTAGCCCCGGACGGCCTGGGCCGCGACCGTCAGCAGGACCAGCGCGAGCAGCAGCACCCCGAGCCCGACGCCCTGCCAGCGGGTGTCGAGCCGGCGCGGCGTGCGGGTCGGCAGGCCGCCGATGGCCGCACCGGCGAGCGCGCCCACGAGCAGCCCGCCGACGTGCCCCTGCCACGAGATGAACGGCAGCGTGAACGTGATGACCAGGTTCAGGACCAGGGTCATGACCAGCGAGCGCGGGTCGATGCGCAGCTGGCGGTAGAGCAGCAGCGCCGCTCCGAACAGGCCGAAGATCGCCCCCGACGCCCCGACGGTGGCGGTGTTGAACGGCGAGAGCCACAGCACCGCGACCGATCCGCCGAGCGCCGACAGCAGGTACACCGCGACGAACCGCCAGCGGCCGAGCAGGGTCTCGAGCGGCGGGCCGAGGACGTACAACGCCAGCATGTTGAAGGCGAGGTGCAGCAGGCTCAGGTGCAGGAACGCGCTGGTGAACAGGCGCAGGTACTCGTGCGACTGCAGCACGAGCGACGGCACGAGGATCCAGCTGCGGTAGAGCCCGCCGCCCTGGTTGTGCAGCACCCCGACGTTCGTGGTGCCGAACGTGATGAGGAACAGCGCGACGTTGAGCCCGATGAGGGTGTACGACACCCACGGGGTGGCGCTGCGCGCGACCGAGGCCCCGACCGAGGTGCGCGGCTGGCGGATGGTGGCGTTGCCGAGCTTGACGTCGTCGGGGCACATGAACCCGACCGACGCCGGTCGCATGCAGTCCGGGCAGATCGGCCGGTCACACCGCACGCACCGCACACCGGTCTCGCGCATGGGGTGCCGGTAGCACCGCGCGAGACCGGTCTGCGTGTCGCTCACTGCTAACCCGCCCGCCGCACACGACGACGGCGGGCTCGAAGCTCCGCGCCTCGCTCGTGCCTCGCTCGGGTGCTCACGGAACTGCTCAGGACTCGATCTCGATCGAGTCGATGACGACGTCGTCGACCGGCTTGTCGCCGCGACCGGTCTTGGTGGTGGCGATGGCGTCGACGACCGCGCGGCTCTCGGCGTCGGCGACCTCACCGAAGATCGTGTGCTTGCGGTTCAGGTGGGGGGTCTTGCCGACGGTGATGAAGAACTGCGAGCCGTTGGTCCCCGGGCCGGCGTTCGCCATGGCGAGCAGGTAGGGACGGTCGAACGAGAGCTCGGGGTGGAACTCGTCACCGAACTGGTAGCCCGGGCCGCCCATGCCGGTGCCCTCGGGGTCGCCGCCCTGGATCATGAAGCCGCTGATGACGCGGTGGAAGATCGTGCCGTTGTAGAGCGGCGTGCCGGTCTTCTTCTGGCGGGTGGCGCGGTCGGTCCACTCCTTGGTGCCGTCGGCGAGGCCGACGAAGTTGGCGACCGTCTTGGGGGCGTGGTCCGGGAGCAGGTTGACGACGATGTCGCCCCGGTTGGTGTGCAGGGTGGCGCGCGTGGGCACGGCTGGGATTCCTCCTCGGGAGGCGACCGCGCCGGTGGCGGCGGTCACGGGTGGGCGCGACAGGCCGGGCCGACCCGCAAGGCAGCGGTGCCCGATCCGTCGCACTCGGCGGACGCAGGGGTTCAATCCTGCCACGCGCGGGTATGGGGATGCCGGGCCGTGGGGCCCGGCAGGGTCCGCCCTGTCGTTCGAGACCTGACGACCAGCGAGGAGTCCACTGTGAGCCACCACAGCGTCCGTGACGAGGTCAGCGACCGGGTGAGCACCGCGTCCGACGCCGTGACCGCGCGCGCCGCCGATCTCTCGGCGACCGTCGGCGAGAAGGCCGCGCCGATCGCTGCGGCGGTGGGCGAGAAGGCGAGCGCGCTCTCCTCGATCGCCGCCGACCGCGCGAGCACCGCGCGCGACTCGCTCGGCACGGCGGTCGCCGGCGCTGCCGCGACCCTCGCCGAGCGGAGCAAGTCCCTGGGCGAGCAGGCGTCGTCGGTGGCGTCCGACCGCGCCGAGGAGCTGCGCAAGGCGGCTGCCGACCGCGCCGAGACGCTGTCCAAGCGCAGCCGCAAGCAGGCCGACGCCCTCCGGGCGGCCACCGAGAAGCGCGCCGCCGAGCTGCGCAAGCAGGCCGACAAGCGTGCCGCGAAGCTGTCGAAGAAGGCCGACAAGAAGGCGAGCAAGACCCGCAAGAAGGCCGGCAAGAAGGCCGACGCCCTCATCGGGCAGCTCCACGACCAGCTCGGCACCGCGAGCGACGCCGCCGCGAACCGGGCGCTCGACCTGCGCGACACCGCGGTCAAGCGCGGTGACAAGCAGTGGAAGCAGGCCGTCAAGCAGGCCGACAAGGTCATCGCCAAGGCCGAGAAGCGCGGCAAGGCCGTCTCCGACGAGGCGTTGGTGCGGGCTCAGGCCGTCGCGGCCGCCGCCAAGGGCGACCTGCGCCCCAAGAGCAAGAGCCGCAAGGGCCTCATCGTCTCGATCCTGGTCGTGGTCGGCGCCGCCGTCGCCGCGGCGCGGGTGCTCGGCAAGGCGGGCGGCGCCGGTGCGCCGGCCGGTGGTTCGGGCGGTTCCTCCGGTTCCTCGAACAGCGGCTCGTCGGTCGCGGCCAAGGTCAGCTCGGTCGCCGACACCGCCGCCGAGAAGGCCAAGACCGCCGCGTCCGAGGTCAAGGACACCGCCGCCAAGGCTGCGGACAAGGTCGCCACCAAGGTCGACGACGTGAAGTCCTCGGCCGACACCTCGGGCGACAGCGCGCTGGACAAGGCCGCGGACAAGGTCAAGGACGCGGCCGACAAGGTAGCGGACAAGACGGCCGATGCCGCCGACACCGCCGCTGCGAAGTCCGACGACGTCTCCGACCGGGCCAAGGCCGCGGCCGCCGACGTCACCAAGAACACCAACAACAACGGCTCGTCGGCGAGCTGACCGCACCTGCACCACGAGCGCCCCGTCGACCTCACGGTCGGCGGGGCGTCGTGCTGTCCGAGGCCCGTGCGAACCGGGAGAGCTAGAAGCGCGGGGCGATCTGGGCGGCGACGTTCTTGGCGTTGAAGGACACGTCGTTCTGCTGCGTCTTCACCGTGACGACCCGCTTGCTCTTGGCGAAGGCGGCGGCCCAGTCGGTGTTGCCGTCGGGCGGGTAGAAGGTCGTCCGGTAGAGGATCGCGTCGACGCACTTCTCGGGCCGGTCGTCCTGAGTGGTCGCGGCGGTGCAACCGTCCTGGGCGATGAGCGCCTGCACGCCGATGCGCTCGGGCGCGGCGATCGTGTCGCGGATCATCGCGTTGTAGGCGCCGACCTGGCTCGGGTAGTTCTGCACCGAGATCTGCAGGATCATCCGGCTGTCGTCGTACTGCCAGTAGAAGTTGCAGCCGGGCGGCGAGGTCGTCGTGAGCATGACCCGGCCGACCCGGTCGCCCTCGGCCTGCCGCGCGGCGTCGTTGCTGATGTACGGGCAGGTGTTGTCCGGCGCCGCGACCTCCTGCACCGGCTTCGCCGGGGCGACGGGTGCCTCGCTGATCGGGGTGGTGGTCGCGGGCGGCGCCGTCGACGTCGTGACGATCGTCGAGGTCGTGGTGGCGGGACCGTTCGACGACGCCGTGCAGGCGGTCGCGGTCGCGGCGGTGAGGGCGGCCGCGAGCAGGCCCGCGGCGCGCCACCGGGTGGCGGTCGGAGTCGAGGTGGGCATCGGGTGCGAAGGGTAGAGGGCGCGGGGAGTCAGCGCGGGCGGGTCACAGCGACCTCTGCAGCGCGGGCGGCGCGGCGGTCGTCGAGCGGGGCGAGGGTGTCGCCCTCGGCGAGCTCGCCGCGACGGACCAGCGCGCGGCGCAGCAGCTCGTCGGCGAGCGCCGGTGCCTTGGCCAGCAGCGGGCCGTGCAGGTAGGTCCCGATGACGTTGCGCCACACCGCGCCCTCGCCGCGGTCCTCGCCGTTGTTGCCGCGCCCGGCCGCCGTGCGGCCGAGCGGCTCGGCACCGGGTCCCAGACGGGTCAGGCCGCTGTGGTTCTCGTAGCCGACCAGCCGGCCGAACTGCGGGCTGTCGACGGTGATGTTGCCGATCAGCCGGGTCGAGCTGCCGAACGTCTCGACGTCGAGGATCCCGACGCCCGGGATGTCGCGGCCCTCGTGGGTGACGAACCGGTGGCCGAGCAGCTGGTAGCTGCCGCAGATCGCCAGGAAGACCACCCCGGCCTCGGCGAGCTCGCGCAGGTGCGGCCCGCGCGCGACGAAGTCGGTGCCGATGTCGCCCTGGGCCGCGTCCTGCCCGCCGCCGCCGACCAGCACGTCGACGTCGTCCGGGATCGGGTCGCCCTGCCGGACCGGCACGAACTCGGCGGGCAGCCCGCGCCACTCGAGCCGGCGTCGCAGCACCAGCACGTTGCCGGTGTCGCCGTAGAGGTTCATCTCGCGGGGGTAGAGGTGGGCGATCTTCACGACGTCACCTCCGGCGGCCGGGTGGCCATCCGTTCCATGCGGGGGTGCAGGTGCCACATCGCGGTGTAGGTCGCGAAGACCACGACCTCCCCGCCCGTGGGCGCGGCGTCGACCGCGTCCGAGACCGCCCGCTCCAGGTCGGGTTCGACGACGTCGGTGTCGACGTCGTCGTAGGACAGCCGCAGCGCCATGTCCGCCGCCCGCACGCCCGAGGTGCGGATCGAGGCGTCCGGGAACCGCTGCAGCGAGCGGAAGTCGACGTCCCAGAGCCAGGAGACGTCGCGGCCGTCGGCGTCGGCGTCGTTGATCGCGACCGTCACGACGGCCGGGTCGGCGTGGTCGAGGGCGCGCAGGCTCTGGCGGAAACCGGCCGGGTTCTTCACCAGGTGCAGGACGACGTGCCGGCCGCGGATGCTGAACGCCTGCCCGCGCCCGAAGGCGGGCTCGACCCGGGCGAGGCCCGCGAGCACCTGCTCACCGGTCAGTCCGGTCGTCAACGCCAGCGCGGCGGCGCCCGCGGCGTTCTGCGCGTTGTGGGTGCCCTCGGCCCGCAGGACGACGTCGTGGTCGGTGCCGTCGAGGCGCAGCGTGATGGCCGGGTGGTCGGGCGTGGCGAGGGTCCGCAGTTCGGCGCGGGCGGGAACGTCGTCGCTCACGTCGGCCGGCAGGTCCGGGTCCTCGCCCTCCGACACGTCGTCGTAGAGCTCCTCGTCGGTGGGGAAGTCCCGTCGGAGCGCCGAGGCGACGCCGTAGTACGTCACCGGGGCGCCGGCAGTGGTGGCGAGCGCGGCGATGCGGGGGTCGTCGCGGTTGAGGACGACGGCCGTGGTGGCCGACTCGGCGACGGTCCGGAGCAACCGGGCGGTGGTGTCGATCTCGCCGAACCGGTCGAGCTGGTCGCGCATGACGTTGAGCAGCAGCACCCGGTCGGGCTTCACGAGTTCGACGAACCGGACCGCCCAGGCCTCGTCGAGTTCGAGCACCGCGACGTCGGCCGGGATCCGCCCCCGACGGTCGGCGGCGTCCACGACCGTGGTGATGACCCCCCGCACGAAGTTCGAGCCGGAGTCGTTGGTGAGCACCCGGTGGTGCCCGTTGAGGACGGTGGCGACCATCTTCGTCGTCGTCGTCTTGCCGTTCGTCCCGGAGACGACGACGATCCCGAGGGGCAGGGTCGCCAACGCACGGGGGAGGAACCGCGGGAACAGCTTCTCGACGACCAGCCCGGGCAGGGCGTTGCCCTTGCGGCCCGCACGCTGCAACACCGCGAGCACGGTCTTCCCGGTCCACACGGCCAGCAGGTCGGTGGGGCGCACGGGTGAGGAGCCTAGGCGGTCGGGGCACGTCCCGGCCGCGGCGCCCGGGACCCACCTCCACCGCGACCGCGCCGCGCGTGAAGCGGGTGTGAGGAAGTAGGGTTCTCGCACCACCATCCACTCTGAGGCAGATTCTCCTGATGCGACGACAGACCGGCCGGCGAGCAACGACGCTCGCGGCCCTGGCGACCGCTCTCGTGGGCGCGGCCGTCGTCGCCACCACCGGGACCGCGGCGGGCGCGCCGACCACCCCGCCGCCCACCACGTCGTCGACCGGGACGACCTCACCGCCGCCGACCCCTCCCACGGGCACGCCCACCTCGCCCGCGACGGGGACGACGACCGCCACGCCCACCGCGACCCCGACCTCCAGCCCCACCGACACCGGCCCCGCGTCCAAGGGGGTGCCGGCCACCTTCACCGGCCGGCTGACCGAGCTGCGCACCCAGGCGACGACCCTGCAGGCCGACCTGACCGCGAAGCAGACCGTGGCCGTGAAGGCGATCGCGACGTACACGGCCACGACCCGCCAGGTGCAGGCGGCGCTCGCCACCGCGTCGAAGGCGCAGAGCGAACTCGCCACCGCGAACGAGGACCTCGACGCCGCCCGCACCCAGCTGCAGGTGTTGGCCCGTGACACCTACGTCGACCGCATCCCCCACACCAGCTCGGCCCTGCTGCTCACCGAGAACGTCGGCGACCTCGACTTCGCGGTGGCCGCCCTGGGCTTCCTCGCGTCCCGCAACGAGGACGTCTACACCCGGTTCACCGCCGCGAAGTCCGCGGCCGAGGCGTTCGCCGCGACCCAGCAGGACGCCGTCGACCGGTCGCGCACGTTGCAGACCAAGGCCGACACCCAGCGCGCCACGGCTCTCACCGCCCTCGGTGAGGTGCAGACCCAGCACGGGGTGTTCCTCGCCGCGGTGACCGCCCTGCGCGACGACGCCGCGAAGGCCGCCGGCGCCGCACCGCTCTCGGCCGCGGACACCAAGGCCTACCAGACGTTCCTCACCGAGCTCAACGCGCTCGCCGGCAGCGGCGGGCCGGTCGGCACGGGCACCGGCACGACCTACGTCGCGGGCGGACCGGGGTTGACCCCGCTGCCCGGCACCTCGTGGGTCAAACCGTTGGTGAAGTACACGGTGGCGTCCTGCTACTGCGCGCGCTGGGGCACCTTCCACCACGGCGTGGACCTCTCGGCTCCGCTCGGCACGCCCATCTACGCGGTCGGCGCCGGCACGGTCGTCGCCGCCGGCCCGTCGCAGGGGTTCGGCAACTGGGTCGTCGTCGACCACCACGACGGCTCGTTCTCCATCTACGGCCACATGCGGGTCCTCGCCACCGTCGTCGGCAAGCAGGTGGAGCCCGGCACCCTCATCGCCTACGTCGGCAGTGAGGGCGAGTCGACCGGTCCGCACCTGCACTTCGAGGTGCGCACCGGCAGCTACGCGAGCGCCGCCACGAGCACCGACCCGGTGCTCTGGCTGGCCCAGCGCGGCGTCACCCTCTGACCGGGGCACCTCCCGCGGACCCGGTCGGCACCCCGGGGTCGCCGACGCCTCAGGAAACGAGCCCCTGTCACGCGTGTGACGAACGGGAATGATGTGACGGTTGTGGTTCGATGGGCCCCGCCCCGCCCCCGTACCTGGGAGACCCCTTGCGCCGCCTCGCCGCCGTCGCCACGCTCGTCCTGGCGTTGACCGGGTCGCTGCTCGTCGCGTCCGGGTCGGCCGGAGCCACCCCGCCCCCGCCCAACCCGAGCAACGGCCAGATCTCGGCCGCCCAGAAGGCCCGGGCCGCGCTCGCCGCCCAACTGGGTTCGCTGCAGGCGCGGGCCGCGGAGCTGCAGGGCCAGATCATCGCCCTGCAGGCGGCGGCCGACGCCGCGGTCGTGAAGTACCAGCAGACCACCCAGGCCGTCGCCGCGGCGATCGAGGCCGCGGACCAGGCCAAGGCCGACCTCGACGCCGCGAACGCGAAGGTCGACGGCGCACGCCGGGCGGTGCACGCCCTCGCGCTCGACCAGTACGTCAACGGGGCGACGGGCGACAGCGGCGCCACCCTGCTGTTCTCCGACACCTCCGACGTCGAGTTCACCATCGCGGCGTCCAGCTACCTGGCCAAGCGCCGGGCGGCGACTCTGACCGCGCTCACGGTGTCCAACGTCGCCGCCTCCAACGCCGAGGTCGCGCGCCGCGACGCCCTGGCCGAGGCCGAGCGGCTGCAGGAGCAGGCCGGCGCCGAGCAGAAGACGGCCCTGGCCTCCCTCGGGACGGCCGAGGGCAAGCGGGCCGAGCTCGCGACCACCCTCGCCGACGTCAACCGCCAGGCCGCCACCGCGGCGGCGAAGCTGTCGGGCCTGGTCGACCAGCGCAAGGCCTACAACGCCTACCTCGCGGACCTGGAGCGCAAGCGCCGTGCCGCCGAGGCCGCCCGCCAGGCCGCGGCCGTCGCCGCCGCGGCGCAGAACCAGGGCGGCAGCATCTCGCCCCCGCCTCCGCCGCCGTCGACCACCGGCGCCTGGGGACGGCCGATGACCAACTACCGCATCTCGTCCTGCTACTGCGCCCGGTGGGGGACGTTCCACCGGGGGGTCGACCTCGCCGGTCCGCTGGGCGAACCGATCTACGCCGTCGGGCCCGGCACGGTCGTCGCGTCCGGCCCCGCGCAGGGGTTCGGCAACTGGGTCGTCATCGACCACCACGACGGCACGTTCTCGATCTACGGCCACATGCGGGTGCTGGTCGCCCGCGTCGGTCAGAACGTCACCGCCGGGGTGCTCATCGCCTACGAGGGCCAGGAGGGCCAGTCCACTGGGCCGCACCTGCACTTCGAGGTGCGGGTGGGCAGCTTCTACGGGCCGGAGAACAGCACCGACCCGATCATCTGGTTGGCCCGCCGCGGCGTGACGCTCTGACCGCGACCGGGCCCCGCACGGCCGGTCCGTAGCCTGGTTCCACGTGGAACACGAGGCCGAGCAGCTGCCCCTGCCGCTGCCCGGCCTGCCCCCGACTCTCGCGGCGCGCGGCCGCCGGTTCGACCACCGCCGGGCGCTCGTCACCACGGCCCGCGTGGTCGTCGCGGCCGTGCTGGGCATCGTCCTCGCCGGCGTCGCGGTGGTCATCGTCCCGTACCGCACCTCGATCGCCGGGGTGGAGGTCACGGTGACCGCCACCGCCGTGCCGTCCAAGCGGGGCATCACCGTCGACTCCAGCCTCGGCAGCCTGGTGTTCCGACACGTCACCGCCGTGCCGCTCGGACTGCACATCGCGCCACAGGTCGACCTCGACACCGTCCGCGCCGTCACCGGCACCGACGACTTCGCCGACCGCGCCCGCTCCGACCTCGAAGGCCGCATCCCGTGGGTCGCCCTGCACTTCGGCCTGGCCGCGCTCCTCGGCCTGCTGGTCGGGGCGCTCGCCGGCCGCCTGCTCGTCGACGGTGCCCTCGCCCTCGCGGCGCCGGGAACCGGACAGCCACGCAGCCCCCGGCCGGGCCGACCGGGCCGACCGGACGGGGGCACCGGTCACCGGGTGCGGAGGTTGTCGGGACAGGTCGGCGCGGTCAGCGGGGTGGTGGTGGTCGCCGCCGGCTTGGTCGGCGGGATCAGCTACGACGCGAACTGGGTGCGCGGCTACCAGGTCACCGGCCTGCTCGCCGACGTCGCCGCCACCCCCGACCGGCTGGCCGCCCTCGACGCCCGCGACAGCAACGCCGCCGCGAAGATCCGGGCCGTCCTGCGGTTGCAGGACGCCATCACCGCGCCCGCGACGGCGGACGCCACGGCCGACACCGCCTACCGGGTGCTGTTCATCAGCGACGTCCACCGCCGCAACATCTACCCGTACCTGCAGCAGTACATCGCGGCCAACGACGTCGCGTTCATCGTCAACACCGGCGACGAGACGCTCGTGGGCCAGGCCGCCGAGCTGACGCCGGACTACGTGAACTCGATCGCGGCCGTCACCCGGGACACCCCCATGCTGTGGATCAAGGGCAACCACGACTCCACGGCCGTCGCCGACCGGATGGACGCCATCCCGGGCGTCACGGTGCTGACCGACCAGATCGTCACCGCGTTCGGCCTGCAGGTCTACGGCACCCCCGACCCCCGCACCTACGGCGCGTCCGGCGAGCTCGGCTCCGACAACCCCGAGACCGTCACCCGGGTCCAGACCCGCGCCGCGGCCGACGCCCTCGACAAGCTCGACCGCTCGACCTATCTCGACCTGCTGCTCGCCCACGAGCCGGTCGAGGCCGATCTGATGAGCGCGAGCCTCGGGCCGACCGTCCGGGCCCAGGCGTCGGGGCACGTGCACCGGCAGAACGCCGAGAGCGACCTGCAACGCGACGGCCGCATCAGCCTGGTCGAGGGGACGACCGGCCTCGGCGGGCTGCTGCGGGTCGGCGGGGACGACCCGATGTCGTTCTCGATCCTCTCGGTGGCGCCGTCGTGCCAGTTCACCCGGATCGTGCGCTACCAGCTGGCCGACCCGGCGCTGTCCAACGACGACGCCGCGACCTCGTTCGGGGAGAACAGCTCGTTCGTCGTCCACTACTTCGACCGTCAGAACATGGCGGGCGACCGGACCTGCAGCGCGTCCGGGAGCGTCTCGGACCCCAGGCCCGCGGACGACGGCGACGGCTTCGCCACCCTCGCCGACTGGGGCCCGCCGGGTGCGGAGGTGCCGACCGACACCGACGTGCCGAGGCCGGACCCCATCAGCAGTGACGACGAGACCGGCGACGCGGACGTGAACAGCACGCCCGGTGCGAGTGGGTCGACGGCGACGGGATCAGCCAGCCCGACCCGCTGAGCTGCCGGAGCTCCCGGAGCTGCTGAGCCGCGGGCCCTGGGGTCGGCCACCAAGGGGTGGAGACGAAGGGACTCGAACCCTCAACCCCCGCCTTGCAAAGGCGGTGCGCTACCAGTTGCGCCACGTCCCCGGGGTGCGCGTCGTGCGCGGACGCTCAGTCGTGACGACGCCTCGAGCTGTCGACCGCGACGGTCGACGGCGGGGTGAGGTCACGTTCCGCAACACCGCGGGTGGCCTGACTCCAGAGATCGGCGTTGGCCCGCGCCGCGCGGCGCGAGCGCGCCAGCAGCGAGGTCGCCACGCCCAGGGCGCCGGCGCCGAGCGCGACCGCGGCTGCCGCCGCGCCACGCAGGGCCTTGTCGGGCACGGCCACGGCGACCACCTCACACCTCGGGACACGAACCACGTCGTACGTGGGCCTGGGAGGACTTGAACCTCCGGCCTCATCCTTATCAGGGATGCGCTCTAACCGCCTGAGCTACAGGCCCGGGTGCCGACCGATGAGAATACCGGTCGGGGTCGGACGGGTTCCCGCCCGGGTCGACCGACCCGGGCCGGGGGCCCTACTCGCGTTCGGACAACGTCACCTCGACGCCGCCGACGAAGTCGGAGACCAGGTTGTAGATGACCGCGAACAGCGACGACAGCGCGATGAACAGCACGATGTTGACGACGCCGACGATCGCCGCGATCCCCAGGACCTGACCCGGCCGGATGATCGTGGTGGAGTCACCCTGCAGCTGCGCGTAGGCGTCGTTGATCGAGCTGACCACGCCCGAGGCGTCGAGGACGCCGTAGAGCACGCCGATCGCGATCATCCACACCAGCCACAGCGCGATGGCGAGCATGCAGCTGAACTTGAAGACCGACCAGACGTTGACCCGGCGCAGCGTCAACTGCGCCCGGCGCGCCGGCTTCTGGGCCGCCGCCCGGTCGCGCAGCGCCCGCCGGGCGGTCGCGGTCGCAGGGCCTGCCGCACCGCCAGCACCG
>NZ_JBTJEQ010000049.1:0-35343 GCF_054456675.1 Jatrophihabitans sp. YIM 134969 | reverse complement strand
CCCCGCGCGCGACGTCGTCGCCGGGCGTCCGCGAGCGAGGTCGGCGGCGTCACCGGCGGTTCGGTCGGACCGGCCGGCCCGACGGGCGCGCCCGCGCGCGACGGTCCCGCCGGTGCCTCCGGTGACACCGCGGGGCCGGTCAACCCGAGCTCCCGGGCGATGCCCGTCCACACCGCGTCGGGCGGACGGACGTCGACGGCCGGGGCGGGGGACACGTCCCCGCGTGCGAGGCCGACCGTGCGGCTCAGGCCCTCCAGGTCGGCGCGACAGACGAGGCAGTCCCGTTCGTGGGAGGCGAGGTCCGGCTCCAGCGGTTCGCCCAGCGCGGCGAGGGTGAGGGCGTCGCGGCGGGCGTCGTCGTACGCCGGGTCGTGGAAGTCCCTAGGTCGTGACACCGTCCGCCTCCCATCGCTGTCGCAGCGCCTGCAGTCCGCGGCGCAGGTGACTCTTGACCGTGCCGAGCGGCAACCCGGTGACGCCCGCGATCTGACTGTGCGTCAGGTCGTCGAAGAAGGCCAGTTCGAGCACGCGACGTTGCGTGCCGGGCAGCCGTTCCATCTGCTCGGCCACGAGCAGGCGGTCGACCACGCGGGCCGGGTCGTCGTGGGGGCCGACCACGGCGGCGGCCGTCCCGAGGTGGGCCCCCGCTTCCGACGCCAGCCGCTCGCGGTGCACGGCCCGCAACCGGTCGACCGCCCGGCGCCGTCCGATGGTCATCAACCACGCCCCGAGGGGCGCGCGTTCCGGCCGGTAGGTGCTGCGCGCCTGCCACGCCGACACGAAGGTGTTCTGCGTGACCTCCTCGGCGTCGGCGGGAGTGGGACACGTCCGCAGGGCCATCCGGTACACGGCTCCGCCGAAGCACTCGTACACCTCGCGCAGGACGGACTCGTCACCGTCGGGGAACGCCGCGGCGAGACGGGCCTCGGTGGCCGCGACGTCGGCGGGTCCGACGGGGGCCGGAGGGTCTTCCGGGGGCATCGTCGCCTCCTCCACCACGCGCCGCCTCCCACGTCACCCGGGCCGGTGCCACCCGGCCCGCACCCGGTCGTCGTCCCGGGGTGCTCGCCCCGCCGTTCGGACGGGCGTCGCGGGGTGGATGCAGGGCCACCGCTGAGTGTGCTCCAGATCACGTGGGTGCATCCGGGGCGATCTCGCTCGGCGTAGGTCCCGGTGGTGGTCCCGCCGGGCTCACCGGTCGAAGCACATCAGCTGACTGGAGGAACGCAGTGAAACGACTGGTCACAGCGGCGCTCGCCGCCACGGCGGCGTTCGCGGGAGCGGGTGCGCTCGCCGCGCCCGCGTCGGCCGCGGACACCGCGACCGTGTACGTGGTCCACGGCATCCCGGACACCCCGGTGAACGTGTTCGTCGACGGCGCCTCGGCCCTGCAGAACTTCACGCCCGCGACGGTGGCCGGGCCGCTCGACCTGCCCGCCGGGCCGCACGAGGTGGAGGTGTTCCCGGCCAGCGACACCGCCGGCACCGGCACGCCGGTGATCACGGCCAACGCCACGCTCGAGGCGGGTCAGAACGTGTCCCTGGTGGCGCACCTGACCGCCGACGGCAAGCCGACCCTGACGCCGTTCGTCAACGACACCTCGACCATCGCCGCCGGCAAGGCGGGGCTGGTGGTGCGGCACACGGCGGCGGCGCCGGCGGTCGACGTCCGCGCCAACGGTCAGGTCGCGTTCAGCAACCTCACCAACCCGAACGAGGACAGCGCCGAGCTCGACCCCGGCACGATCAGCGCCGACGTGACCCTCGCCGGCACGGACACGGTCGCCATCGGCCCGGCCGACGTCACGCTGAACGCCGGCACCCAGACCATCGTGTACGCCATCGGCTCGGCCACAGAGAAGTCGCTCGCGCTGGTCGTGCAGAACATCGACCACCTCGGCTCCGCCCCGGGTGGCGTCCCGGCGGGCACCGGTGGGCTCGCCGCCACCAACGGCTCGTCGACGCCCGAGTGGGTGTGGGTCGCGTCGGCCCTCGGCCTGCTGGTCGCCGCGGGTGGCGTCGCCGGCGTTGTCGCGCGTCAGCGTCGCGAGGCGCTCGCGGGAGCGGGCCACTGAGCCGGATCCCACGGGGACGGGTCGGCCGACCGGTCGCCGCGGCGGGTCTGGTCGTCGCGCTCGGTCTGCCGCTCGGGTGGTGGGCGACGCACCGCGGTGCGCCGCCCACCACCGACGAACGACCCGGAACCGCCGTCGCGTTGGCCTCGGCCGACCCGACGGCGTCCGCGTCGCCGGCTGCACCGAGGTCCCCGTCGCCGACCGCACCGACCTCGCAGTTGCCGTCGGTGCCCGTCGTGGACGGCGACCCGGGCGGACTCGCCCCGGCCGCCGTGACGGTGCCGGTCCGGCTGCGCGTGCCGTCGCTCGCGATCGACGCTCCTGTCGACACCGTCGGTCTCGACGCCGACGGCGCGATGGAACTGCCCGAGCAGGTCGACCGCGTCGGCTGGTACCGCTACGGGGCGTCACCGGCATCGACGCAGGGTGCAACGGTCATCGCCGGGCACGTCGACGACGCCGTGCAGGGTGAGGGAGCGATGTTCGACCTGCGCGAGGCGGAGGTGGGCGACCCGGTGCAGCTCACGGCCGAGGACGGCACCGTGCTGACCTACCGGGTCGCGAGCCGCGAGGAGTTCGACAAGCGCGGTGTGCCCCTCGACGCTCTGTTCTCCTCGACCGGACCCGCCCGCCTGGTGCTCATCACCTGCGGCGGGGAGTTCGACCGCGCCGCGCGCTCCTACGAGGACAACATCGTGGTGACGGCGCTACCGGGCTAGATTCCCCTGTCATGACCGACGACGCGACCCGGGCGGTCCGGGAGGTCGCGACCGCGGCCGCTGCGGCGGGCGCGGTGCTGCGGACCGTCCCGGACACCCGGGTCGCGGCCGCCCTGCGTACCGCGGCCGCGTTGGTGCAGGCCCGTTCCGAGGAGGTGCTGGCGGCCAACGCCGTCGACGTCGACCGGGCCACGGCCTCGGGCATGTCGGCCGGACTGCTGGACCGCCTGCGCCTCGACCCGGCCCGCCTCGAGCAGGCCGCCCGGGCGTTGGTGCAGGTCGCCGACACCCCGGTGCCCCCGGCGCTGACCCACGTCCGTGACCTCGACGACGGCACCGCGGTGTGGGAGCGGCGGCTGCCGGTCGGCGTCATCGGCGCCACCTACGAGGCCCGGCCGGCCGTCACCCTCGACGTCGCCTCCCAGGTCCTGCGAGCCGGCAGCGCCGCCGTCCTGCGCACGGGCAGCGCCGCCCTCGGCACCAGCGCCGTGCTGGTCGACCGGGTGCTGGTGCCCGCGCTGGCCGACACCGACCTGCCGCCCACCGCGGTCGGCCTGGTGCGCCACCCCGGGCACGACTCGGCCGAGGCCCTGGTCGCCCAGCCCGACCTGCTGCCGCTGGTGATCGTCCGGGGGAGCGGGGACACCACGCGGCACCTGGCCCACCTCGGCGCGGCCGCCGGTGTCCGGGTCCTGGCCCACGCCGACGGTGGCGGGATCCTCTACGCGGACCGCGCCGCCGACGAAGGCACCCTGCAACGGTTGATCGACGCCGGCACCGACCGGCTCGGCGTGTGCAACCGGCTGAACCTGCTGCTGATCCACCGGGGCCGGTGGGACGACCTGCTTCCGGTCGTCGAGAAGGCCCTGTCCGACAAGGGGATCGCCGTCAGCGCACCTCCGCACTCCCACGCGCTCGGGTGGGAGTGGGCCCTCGACTCCGAACACGAGGCCACCGTGACCGTCGCGCCGGTCGACGACGCCCTCGACGCCGTCCGCACCGGCCTCGCGACCACCTCCGGCATCGCCGCGACGATCTGCACCGAGGACACCGCCACGGCCGGGGAGTTCCTCGGCGCCTGGGGCGGCACCGGCGGTTTCTGGAACACGACCACCCGCCTGCTCGACGGCTTCAAGCTGCTCGGCGTGCCCGAGACCGGGATCAGCGTCGACCGCGTCCCCGGGCCGCGCGGGCCCGTGACGTCGTCGGACCTGGTGCTGCGCCAGTTCGTCGTCGTCCCCGCCGGGCGGGACGTGCCGTTCTCATGAGGCCGCGCCGGTGAGCCTGGACGACGGCCGCTCCGCGTCGAAGCGGGTCGGGATCATGGGCGGCACCTTCGATCCCATCCACCACGGCCACCTCGTGGCCGCCAGCGAGGTCGCGGCCGCGTACGACCTCGACGAGGTCGTCTTCGTGCCCACCGGGCGGCCGTGGCAGAAGTCCGACCGCCGGGTGAGCCCGGCCGAACACCGGTACCTGATGAGCGTCATCGCCACGGCCTCGAACCCGCGCTTCTGGGTGAGCCGCGTCGACATCGACCGGGACGGGCCGACGTTCACGGTCGACACGGTCGCCGACATCACCCGTCAGCGACCGGAGGCGGAGCTGTTCTTCGTCACCGGCGCCGACGCCCTGGCGCAGATCCTGTCGTGGAAGGACGCCGACCTGCTGCTCGCCCGGCCCGACCTGCACTTCGTCGGCGTCACCCGGCCGGGGTACGAGCTCACGGCGCAGCACCTGCCGCAGGCGTCCGTGACCCTCCTGGAGGTCCCGGCCCTCGCCATCAGCTCGTCCGACGTCCGCGCCCGGGTCGTCGGCGGCCGTCCGGTCTGGTACCTCGTTCCCGACGGCGTCGTGCAGTACATCGGCAAGCACGGCCTCTACCGGCCGGGCACGGCCGCTGTCGGTGCCGGTTAGGGTGGTGGGGCCATGACCGCCAGTGACCGTGCCCGCGAACTCGCCGAAGCCTCCGCCCTCGCCGCGGCCGACAAGCTCGCCACCGACGTCGTCGCGATCGACGTCAGCGACCGGCTCGCCCTCGCCGACGTCTTCGTCATCGCGTCCGGCAGCAACGACCGGCAGGTCGAGGCCATCGTCGACGCGGTCGAGGAACGGCTGCGAGGACTCGACGCGAAACCCCTGCGCCGTGAGGGGAAACGTGACGGCCGGTGGGTGCTGCTCGACTACGGCGACGTCGTCGTCCACGTCCAGCACGACGAGGAGCGCGCCTTCTACGCCCTCGAACGACTCTGGCGTGACTGCCCGCTGATCCCGATCGACCTCGGTGTCCCGGACACCCACGCCCGCGACACCAGCGCGTGAGCGCGGCCGCCCCCGCACCACGCCGCATCGTCGTGCTGCGGCACGGGCGGACCGCCTGGAACGTCGCCGGCCGTTTCCAGGGCCGCGACCACCCCGAAGACCCGCCGCTCGACGACGTCGGGCTGCAGCAGGCGGAGCAGGCCGGCCGGGCGCTGTCCGGCGTCGGGGCCACCCTGCTGCTGAGCTCGACCCTGCGCCGCGCGCGGCAGACGGCGCAGTTCGTGTCCGCCGCCACCGGTCTGCCGGTCCAACCCGACCCGCGTCTCGCCGAACAGGCCTTCGGTGCCTGGGAAGGCCTGACCCGCGAGGAGGTCGAGGAGCGGTACGCCGACCAGTTCGCGATCTGGCGCGGCGGCGGTGAGCCGAACCGCGAGGGCGGCGAGACCCGCGCCCAGGCGGGCGCGCGGGCCGCGGAAGCGGTCGAGGACCTGCCGGCCGGCTGCAGCGCGATCCTGGTCACCCACGGCGCGGCCGCGGCCTCCCTGGTCGCGAACCTCCTGGGACTCGGCACGGCCACGCGGCGCATCCACGGGCTGGGCAACTGCCACACCAGCGCGCTGCGCGAGACGGCAGACGGATGGTCGTTGCTCTCACACGATCTGCCGACATGAGCGGGCGGAACCGGACATCACGCCCGCTCGGATGAGCGTGTGCAGAACCTGCACAGACCTCTCCAGCGAGTTTGGTTGTGCCGTCAACAAACCTGACTTACTGTCGACGCCAAGGTGCCCCCGCGCCCGGCGGCGACGGACGGCGGGCGCGGGGCGCGCACCGTTCCCGGAGACCGTGGTGGCGGTCCGGGTAACATCGTCGGCGTGACGGGTCGGATCCTGCTTACCGGGCCGCGCTGACCACGCACGACGTCAGCGCGGCTGAGCCTCTGCTGCCCTCCGGGGCACGGGGGCTCTTGTTGTGTCCGGACCCGCGTCAGTCATCCCAGCAGGAGGCCCCACCGTGAGCACCACCGACGCCCCGACTCCCGATGCCACGGGCGACGCCCCGCCGTTCCGGTACACCGCGCAGCTGGCCGACCTGATCGAGCAGACCTGGCAGCAGCGCTGGGAGGTCCGGGGCACGTTCGAGGCGCCGAACCCCAGCGGCGACATGTCCGAGGGCTTCGAGGACTTCGTCATCGCGCCGCACACGTTCGTCATGGACATGTTCCCGTACCCGTCGGGCGCGGGGCTGCACGTCGGACACCCGCTGGGCTACATCGGCACCGACGTGTACGCCCGCTACCGGCGGATGAAGGGCGACAACGTCCTGCACACCATGGGGTTCGACGCCTTCGGGTTGCCGGCCGAGCAGCACGCGATCCAGACCGGCCAACCGCCGGCGGAGAACACCGCGAACAACATCGCGACCTTCACCCGGCAGCTCAAGCGGCTGGGCCTCGCCCACGACCGGCGGCGCACCTTCGCCACCACCGACGCCGACTACTACCGCTGGACCCAGTGGATCTTCCTCACCGTCTTCCACTCCTGGTACGACACCGACATCGCCCGGGCCCGCCCGATCAGCGAGCTGGTCGAGGAGTTCGAGGCCGGCACCCGTGAGCCGTCGGCGGCGACCAACCCGTCGGGGCGTCCCTGGGCCGAGCTGGACGAGCTGGAACGGCGCCGCGTCATCGACGCCCACCGGCTGGCGTACCGGTCGGAGTCGACCGTCAACTGGTGCCCCGGACTGGGAACGGTGCTGGCCAACGAGGAGGTCACCGCCGACGGTCGCAGCGAACGCGGCAACTTCCCGGTGTTCAAGAAACCGCTGTCGCAGTGGATGATGCGCATCACCGCGTACGCCGACCGGTTGCTGGACGACCTGGCGCAGCTGGACTGGCCCGACACCGTCCGTGCGATGCAGACCAACTGGATCGGGCGGTCGCAGGGCGCTCGCGTGCGGTTCGACGTCCAGGACCGGGCGCCGCAGGTCGAGGTGTTCACGACCCGTCCCGACACCCTGTTCGGCGCGACCTACCTGGTGCTGGCGCCGGAGCACGAACTGGTCGACCAGCTGACCGCGGGCGTGTGGCCGACCGGCACCGACCCGGTGTGGACGGGCGGCGCCGACACCCCCGCCGCGGCCGTGGCCGCGTACCGCGAGCAGGCCGCGAGCAAGTCCGAGGCCGAGCGCACCGCGGCCGACAAGGCCAAGACCGGCGTGTTCATCGGCACTTTCGGGGTCAACCCGGTCAACGGCAACCTGCTGCCGGTGTTCATCGCCGACTACGTGCTGGCCGGGTACGGCACCGGCGCGATCATGGCCGTCCCCGCCGAGGACGCCCGCGACTTCGACTTCGCCACGGCCTACCAGCTGCCGGTCGTACGGACCGTGCTGCCGCCCGAGGACTTCCAGGGTGGCGCGTACACCGGCGACGGCGCGCGCATCAACTCGGGCTTCCTGGACGGGGTCGAGGACAAGGCGTCGGCCATCGCCCAGATGGTCACGTGGTTGGAGGAGCACGACGCCGGCGAGGGCGCCGTCACCTACCGCCTGCGCGACTGGCTGTTCTCGCGCCAGCGGTACTGGGGCGAGCCGTTCCCGGTGGTGTTCGACGAGCACGACCTGCCGGTGGCGCTGCCGGAGTCCGCGCTGCCGCTGGAGCTGCCGCCCACCACCGACTTCCGGCCGACCACGTTCGACCCGATGGACGCCGACTCCCTGCCGCAGCCGCCGCTGGCCCGGTTGACCGACTGGGTCGAGGTCGAGCTGGACCTGGGTGACGGGCCGAAGAAGTACCGGCGCGAGACCAACACCATGCCGAACTGGGCCGGTTCCTGCTGGTACGACCTGCGCTACCTGGACCCGCGCAACGAGGAGCGGCTGGTCGACCCCGAGATCGAGCGGTACTGGATGGGGCCGTCGGCCGACCGGCCGCTGGGCGGGGTCGACCTGTACGTCGGCGGGGTGGAGCACGCCGTGCTGCACCTGCTGTACGCGCGGTTCTGGCACAAGGTGCTGTTCGACCGCGGGTTCGTCTCCAGCGCCGAGCCGTTCCACCGTCTGGTGAACCAGGGGATGCTGCAGGCGTTCGTCTACCGCGACGCCGACCGGTTCGCGATGGAGGCGGCCAAGGTCGTCGAACGCGACGGTGGGTTCTGGTTCGAGGACGCCGACGCCGAGCCGGTGCCCGTCACGCAGGAGATCGGCAAGATCGGCAAGAGCCTGAAGAACGTCGTCACACCGGACGAGGTGGTGGCCGAGTACGGCACCGACACCTTCCGGTTGTTCGAGATGTTCGGTGGTCCGCTGGAGCAGTCGCGGCCGTGGGACCGCAAGGCCATCGCGGGCCCGTTCCGGCTGTTGCAGCGGCTGTGGCGGGTGGCGATCGACGAGGAGAGCGGCGAGTCGCACGTGGGCGAGGGCCCGGTGCCCGACGAGCTGAACCGCCTGCTGCACAAGACGATCGCGGCCGTCCAGGACGGCTACGACACGCTGCGGTTCAACACCTCGATCGCCCGCATCACGTCGCTGAACAACGCCGTGACGCAGGAGTACCCCGAGGGCGGCGCCCCGCGGGCGTTGGTCGAGCCGCTGGTGCTGATGGTCGCGCCGCTGGCCCCCCACATCGCCGAGGAGCTGTGGTCGCGGCTGGGGCACGCGGAGTCGCTGGCGCGGGAGACCTTCCCGGTGCTGGACGAAGCCTGGCTGGTCGAGGACACCGTCGAGATGCCGGTGCAGGTCAACGGCAAGGTGCGGGCGCGGATCACCGTGCCGGTCGACGCCGACCGCGACGCCATCGAGGCGAGCGCCCGCGCCGACGCACGCATCGCCGAGCTCGTCGGCGACACCGAGGTGCGCCGGGTGGTGGTCGTCCCCGGCCGTCTGGTGAACTTCGTCCTGTGAGTGACGTCGGGTCGGTCGCCGTGGTGACCGACTCGACGGCGTCGCTCCCGGACGACGTCTGCGCGCGGTACGGCATCGAGATCGTCCCGCTGCGGATCGACGCGGGCGCCAAGCAGGGCGTCGACGGCCGCGACGTCACGACCGACGACGTCGCGGCGGCGCTGCGCAAGCGGGAGAAGGTCACGACGTCGCGGCCGGCCCCGGCGCACTTCGTCGAGGCGTACGGCCGCGCGCTCGAGGCGGGCGCCTCGCACGTGGTGTCCGTGCACCTGTCGTCCCGGTTGTCGGGCACGTGGGACTCCGCCCGGCTCGCGGCGCTGGAGTTCCCGACGGGAGCGGTGCGCGTCGTGGACTCCCGGTCGACCGGCATGGGTCTGGGCTTCGCGGTCATCGCCGCGGCGGAGGCGGCCGCCGCCGGGGCCGCGCCGGCCGCGGTCGAGGCGGCCGCGTCGGCGGTCGTCGACGCCACCACCTCGTTGCTCTACGTCGACTCGCTCGAGTACCTCTGGCGCGGCGGACGGATCGGCGCCGCGGCGGCGTTGTTCGGGACCGGCCTCGCGATCAAGCCGCTGCTGCAGGTGCGCGACGGCCAGCTGGAACCGCTGGAGAAGGTGCGCACCTCGTCCAAGGCGTTGACGCGGCTGGTGCAGCTGGCCGCCCAGGCGGCGGACGGTGCCCCGGTCGACGTCGCGGTGCAGCACGTCGCCGCGCCGGAGGCGGCCGAGCGAGTCGCGGACCGGCTGCGTGACGCGCTGCCCGGGCTGTGCACGATGCAACAGTCGCAGCTGGGGGCGGTCGTCGGGGCGCACCTCGGGCCGGGCACGCTCGGTGTGGTGGTGGTGCGGCGCTCCGCCTGACCCGGCTCAACCGGCGTCGGCGCAGCGGCGGTGGTCGCCGGTCAGCGACGACGTCAGCGTGTAGGTGCCGCCGCTGCCGGTGCGCAGCCGCACGACCGTGTCGGTGCCCGTGCCGGTGGGTTCGATGCACGCCGTGCCGTCGTCCGAGTCCAGCGTGAGCCAGCGGAACCACCGTGCGGACACGGTGATCGTGGTCTCGGCGGGCGCGGTGAAGGTGATGTCGGCGGCGTCGAGGCGCACCTTGCTCGCCGGCGCCGGGACGACCGGACGGGCACCCGCGACGGCGTACAGCGTCCAGTCGTCGTCGTGCCAGATCTCGCGGAGGTACGGCAGCCCCGCGCGCACGAGCGCCGCCTCGCGACTCCCGTAGAAGGTCAGCCGGGCGTCGGGGACGGCGACGTACTGGGTGGCCGTCTGCCGCAGGAACGCCCCGTAGGCCGCGGGGGTGGGACCGTTCTCGCCGTAGAAGGTGTGGTCCCAGAGTTCGATGTCGACCTGCCGCAGCCAGCCGCGGGCGAGCGGGTACTCGCGGGCGACGTAGGCCGCCTCCCAGTGACCGGTGACCTCCGGGATCTCGACCCGGCCGGTGAGCGGGCCGGTCGCCGCGATCTGGTCGGTCAGCGCGGTGAAGTAGCCCGGTCGGGTCACCGGGTCGCCGGCCGAGCCGATGGTGCCGAACACGACGGGTGTCTGGATCACCGCGGCGGCGACGATCGCGGTCGCCGTCTTCCACCAGACGAACTCGGCCGCGGCGGCGATCACCGGCACGGCGAACAGCAGCGCGAGGCGCGAGGCGTTCGCCCCGACCGGCGTGGTGAACACGTAGGCCGCGGCGACCATGACGACGCCGATGGCCGCGCCGGTCCAGAGGTAGCTGGCCCACCGCGGCACGAGCAGCGCGACGAGCACGGTGACCGCGGCGGCGCGCGCGGCGTCACCTCCGGCGTAGACGAAGGGCCCGCCGTCGGCGAAGACCACCGACACCGCGGCGACCCCGAGGGCGGCGCCGACGAACAGCCGGGCCGCATCGGCGATCCGTCCGTGCACGAGCACGGTGAGGGCGACCACCCCGACGAACAGGCCGGCGACCGGGTTGGCCGCGGCGGCGAGGAACGCGGCGACCCCGGTCCAGAGCCGCTGGCCGCCGTCGCGGTCGACGAGCGGGAGGACGGCCGCGAGCGCGAACGCCAGCCCGACCGCGAAGGCGATGCGTCCTTCCGTGAGGTTGGCGACCTGCGTGACGGCCGCGAACACCCCACCGATCACCGGGCGCTTGAGGCGGGCCTTCGCGAAGATCGCCGTGGTGAGCAGGGTCGACACCACGGCGGCGATGACGCCGAGCAGTTGCGGGCCGACGTGCGCGGCCAGCACCGGCACGTAGAGCGAGTAGCCGAACTGCAGCGAGCCGCCGAACCAGCGGAAGTCGACGGGCTTGAGCGGGTGGTCGCGGGCGAAGTCCGCGTGGGCGATCTGCGCCGAGAGGTCCTGGCCCATGAGCGGGGCCGCGAGGTAGAGCACGCCGAGGATCACGGCGACGGCACCGGTGACGACGAGGGGCTGGAGCAGCCCGTCCCGCCGGCGGGCCGGGCGGGTGGTGCGGCCGGTGCGCTTCGCCCCACCGGTGCTCGTCGCGGTGCCCTTCACGGTGGTGCTCCCCGACCGGGCGCTCTTCGACCGGGTGGCCTTCGCCGCGGCGCCGGTGGCGGAGCGACCGCCCCCTGCGCCTGCCATGGCCGCAGTCTCGCAGGTGTGACCGTTCTGTGCTGTGTGGGACTGGTGTGACGGATGGGACGTGCTGTCCACAGGACGGCGTGTCGTCCACAGGTCGCCGATCCCTCCGTCCGGGAGACGACGGCGTTCCTAACGTCGCCCGGGTGGGGTGGCGGGAGCGGTTCGGAGCCGACGACGAGCGCGCGCTGATCGCAGCGCGGGCGCGGGCGTTGCTGGACGCCGCGGGTCCCCGGCCGTCGCCGGGCGCCTCGTCGCCCGGCGACGACGCGGGGGAGGCGGTGGACGCCCCCGCGCCGACCCTCCCGTCACCTCACGGCGGGTGGGTCCCGAGCCCGGCCGCGCTCGCGGTCGACCTGCCGGTCGTCGTGCCGCGGGTCCCGATCGACCTCGACGCACCCGGAGCCGTGCCGGAACGCACGCGGCGGGCCTCGACGGGGGCGGGCACCGCCGACCGGTCGGTGGTGCCGTCCTGGCGCGACCGGGTCCGGTTCGACCCGGGCCGACGCGGCCTGGTCGCGGTCGCCGCCGTGGTGGTGGTCGTCGGGTCCGTCGCGGGCGGGGTGGTCTTCCGCGGCGGGCAGAGCTCGGCCGTCACCGTCGCGGCGGTGTCGGGCGTGCCACCCGCGGCCGATCCGGTCGCGTCCTCCTCGGGCGGTGGCGCGCGCAGCGGCGTGCCGGGTGCGGCGGGCTCGCCGTCCGCATCCCCGTCCGCGCCCGAGCCGGGCGCGTCGGCCGCGGCCACCGTGACCGTCGACGTCGCGGGCCTCGTGGTCCGGCCCGGTGTCTACGTCCTGCCCGCCGGCTCCCGGGTCGACGACGCGCTCGCCGCGGCCGGTGGCGCGAGACCCGGTGCCGACCTCACGACCCTCAACCGGGCGCGCGTGCTCGTCGACGGCGAACAACTGGCCGTCGGCGTGCCCGGCGCTCCCGCCGGGTCCGGTCCCGTGGGCGGCGCCTCGACCCAGTCCGGTCCGGCGTCCGGGGTGGCGCCCGGCGGACTGGTGGACCTCAACACCGCGGGCCTCGCCGATCTCGACACCCTCCCCGGCGTCGGTCCCGTCCTCGCCCAGGCGATCGTCGACTGGCGTACGGACCACGGCCGCTTCGCCTCCGTGGACGACCTGCAGCAGGTGACCGGCATCGGACCCTCCCGCTTCGCGGACCTGAAGGACCTGGTGACGGTGTGAGCCCGCGGAGCGCGGCCGCGCCGGTGGCCGCGCGTGACGGTCCGCCCGTCCCGCCGCTGGACCTCCGCCTCGCGATCGCCGCGGCCGCGGGGTGGCTGGGAGCGGTGCTGGTCGTGGCGCACGGCTCGGGCCTGGCCGCGCTCGTGGGCGGGTGCGGGGCCGTGCTGCTGGTCGTGGGCGCAGTCGCGGCCCGGCGCCGTGGCACGGGCGCAGCGGGGTCTGCGCGCCGTCCGACTCCGCCGGCTGTCTCCTCCCGCGCGACACGGGGCGTCCGGGTGGAGGTGCGGCACGTCCTGCGGGCGCTCGGGCTGGCGGGCGCCGGGCTCGCGGTCGTGCTGCTGCCGCTCGCGGCACGACTGGGCGCGGTCGAGCACTCCTCGTTCCGCGCCGTCACGGGCCCCGGAGCGCAGATCGACCTCACCGTCGGCGCGGTCCACAGGCTCGCCGCGGGCGGGGTCTCGCCCGGGCCACGGGTGCTCGTCGAGGCCACCGCCACGGCGGTGTCACGACGCGGCCGGACGGTCCCCGTGCGGGCTCAGGTCGTCGCGTTCGCGCCGGCCGGCGGCTGGGTCGGGCTGGTACCGGGCCAGCCGGTCCGGGTCGACGCGTCCGTGCGCCCGGCCGAGGGTGACCCGTGGCGTGCCGCGGTCCTGTCGGTCCGCGGGCCGCCGGAGCTCACCGGCCGCCCGCCCGCGCTCCAGCGGTGGGCGGCCCACGTCCGTGCCGGGCTGGTCGCGGCGTGCTCCGGCCTGCCGGACGGTCCGCGGGGGCTGCTGCCCGGACTCGTCGTCGGCGACACCTCGGGGCTCGACCCGGTGCTGGAGGCGCACTTCCGCGCGGCGGGGCTCACCCACCTGGTCGCGGTGTCGGGCACCAACTGCGCCGTCGTCGTCGCGGCCGGGGTGCTGCTGGTGCGGCGGTTGCGCGCCGGTCCGGTCCTCACCGCCGCGTGCGGCGTGGTGCTGCTGGTCGCGTTCGTCGTGGTCGCGGGGCCGTCGCCGAGCGTGGTGCGGGCCGCCGCGATGGCGGCGATCGCCCTCGGGGCGCTCGCGTCGGGGCGGTCGCGGTCGGTCGTGCCGGCGTTGTCCGCGGCCGTCCTGGTCGCCCTGGTGTGGCGCCCGGCCCTCGCCACCGACGCCGGGTTCGCCATGTCGGTGTTCGCGACCGCGGCGATCGTGCTGGCCGCGCCCACGCTGGCGGAGCGCTGGCGTCGAGCCCGTGTCCCGGTCGGTCTGGCCGAGGCCGTGGCGGTCGCCGTCGTGGCGCACCTGGTCACCGCGCCGGTCGCTGCCGCGATCTCCGGCCAGGTCAGCGTGGTCGCGATCCCGGCCAACATCGCCGCCGAACCGGTCGTGGCGGTCACCACCGTGCTGGGGTTCCTCGCCGCTGTCCTCGCGGCGATCGCCCCGGTGCTCGGCGCCGGGCCGGCGTGGCTCGCGGCGTGGCCGTGCCGGTGGCTCATCGCCGTCGCCGACCGGTTCGGCACGGCACCGGGCGCCACCGTCGGCTGGCTCGACGGCGGGGTCGGCGGCCTGGCGCTCGCGGCGGTCCTCGCCGTCGGGGCGGTGCTGTGGCGCTGGCGTCGCACGCGCCGCTGGGTGCTCGCGGCCGTCCTGGTCGCGGCGATCGTCCAGGTTCCGGTGCGTGCGGTCGTCACCTCGTGGCCACCGCCCGGGTGGTGGTTCGTCGCGTGCGACATCGGCCAGGGCGACGCCCTGGTGCTGCGCGCCGGCGAGGGTGCGGCCGTCGTGGTCGACACCGGTCCCGATCCGGTGCCGGTCGACACCTGCCTGCGTCGCCTCGGCGTCCACCACGTCCCGTTGCTGCTGCTCACCCACATGGACCTCGACCACGTCGGCGGGGTCGCGGGTGTGGTCCGCGGCCGCGACGTCGGCGTGGCGGTCACCAGCCCGCTGCCCGAACCGGCGGACCGCACCGCTGCACCGCGGGCGGCCCTGGCGCCCGAGGGGGTGGTCCTGCGGACCGCGCCGGTCGGCGCGGTCTGGCAGATCGGCGCGGTCCGCCTCGAGTTCCTCGCCCCGCGCGCCGACGAACTCGCGTCCGGCTGCGACCCCAACGACTGCTCGGTGGTCGCCCGTGCCACCGTCGGCGGGCACCGGGTGCTGCTCACGGCGGACGAGTCGGCCGACGCCCAGGACCGGCTGCTCGCCGCAGGCGTCGACCTGTCCGCCGACGTGCTCAAGGTGCCGCACCACGGCAGCCGCTTCACCGACCCGGCCTTCCTGGCAGCGGCGCACGCCCGCCTCGCGGTGGTCTCGGTGGGGGCCGAGAACCGCTACGGCCACCCGGCGCCCGCCACGATGGCGGCCCTCGGCCGGCTCGGCGTCCCCGTCGCCCGGACCGACCTCGACGGCGGGGTGGCCGTGGCGTCGGGTGCGGACGGCGCGCTCGCGGTGACCACCGAACGGCAGCGGGCGGCGGTCCCGGCGGCGACCGTCCGCCCCGTGGCGTCGTTGGCCGAGCTGTCGGACCCGTCTGTCACGATGGCCTCGTGCCACCAGCCCGCCGTCGGTCCGGATCCCGCGGCGGCGCGGGGATCGCGGGCACGCACAGCATCGACCAGGTCGCCGCGATGGACCCGGTGCCCCCGGTCGTCCTGCTGCTCGGTGACGAGGAGTTGCTGGTCTCGCGCGCCGCCCAGGCCCTGGTCGTCGCGGTGCGGGAGCAGGAGCCCGCGGTCGAGATCGTCGAGCGACCGGGTGGCGACGTCGAGCCGACCGAGATCTCCGAACTGCTGAGTCCGTCGCTGTTCGGCGAGCGGCGGGTCATCCGGGTGGTCGACGCGCAGGACGTCCGCGCCGAACCCTGGCGGGTGATGGCGCCGTTCGTCGCCGACCCCGATCCCACCATCACGCTGCTGCTGCAACACCCGGGGGGAGCCAAGGGCAAGGCGGTGCTCGAGGCCGTCACGGCGGCGAAGGCGCCGGTCGTCGCCTGCGTGGCGCCGTCGCGGCCGGAGGAGCGGGTGCAGTTCGTCCGGGCCGAGGTCCGGCGGGTCGGCGGCGAGATCACGCCCGACGCCGCGGCCGCGCTCATCGACGCCGTCGGCACCGACCTGCGGGAGCTCTCGGCCGTGGCGAGCCAGCTGTCGTCCGACACCGGCGGGCGGGTCGACGTCACGGCCGTCGCCGCCTTCCACCGGGGCAAGGCCGAGGTGAACGGGTTCGCCGTCGCCGATCTCGCCGTGGTCGGACGCGTGGGCGAGGCGGTCGAGCTCGTGCGGTGGGCTCTGTCGGTCGGGGCGCCCCCGGTGGTGCTCGCCGACGCGCTGGCCGACGGTGTCCGCTCGATCGCGAAGGTCCTCGACACGCCCCGCGGCAACGGCTACGAACTGGCCAGCCGGGTCGGGATGGCCCCGTGGAAGGTCGAACGGGCCCAACGTCAGGCGCGGGGGTGGAGTGACCCGCAGGTCGCCGACGCGTTACGGGTCGTCGCGGTGCTCAACGCCGACGTCAAGGGCGAGGCGGTCGACCCCGGCTACGCGATCGAGACCGCCGTGCGCCGGGTCGCCACGCTCGCCCGTTCCGGCCGCTGACCGGACTCGCCGGGTCCGCGCCGGCCAGGAGTCTCGTCTCCGGGTCGCACCTCACCGGGATGCAGAAAGGCCGGGGTCACCTGACGTGACTCCCGGCCTCCCGAGGCGGCGACCCCGTGGGGTGCCCGCCGGTCCGCGCTCTGCTGCGACGGCAGCGACGCGAGGACTCAGATCTTGTTGACGCGCGCCGCGAGCGCCGACTTGCGGTTCGCGGCCTGGTTCTTGTGGATCACACCGGCGCTGGCGGCCTTGTCGAGGGCGCGCGAGGCGACCTTGAGCTCGACCAGCGCGGCGTCCTTGTCGCCCGCGTCTGCGGCGGTGCGGAAGCGACGCACGGCCGTCTTCAGCGACGACTTGACGCTCTTGTTGCGCAGTCGCGCCTTCTCGTTGGTCTTGATGCGCTTGATCTGGGACTTGATGTTCGCCACGGAAGAGATGCCTCGTCGATCGCTGGTCGGTGTCGCGGGGCGGCCGCGACCTGTCGGTGGTGCTGGGTCTGCCTCGCCCGGTCCGGCGTCCCCACGGCGCACGCCGTCGTCCCACCGGTCGCGGGCAACCCTGCGAGGTTACCAGAGCAGCGGAGCCACGGCCCCGGTACGTCAGCTGGCGCGGACGGTGACGAGCTCGAACTTGGTGTAGAGGTAGGTCCGGACGCCGTCCTCGGCGCTCACGACGTCGACCACCGGGGTGTCGGCGCCCTCGTCGGAGGCGTAGAGCATCGCCGCGCCGTCGTCGGTGAAGTAGACGTTGGCGTCGACCGGCGCGATGTCGGTGAGCTCGACCAGGACGTACCGGCCGCCGAGGCTCGCGAGCAGGTCGCGGATGTCCTCCCGCTCGGCCGGGGTGTCGGCGGGTCGGATGTACACGCCGACCACGGACTGCCAGTCGTCGTCGCCGCCAGGGGAGGTGTTCACGAGGTCGCCCGGCGTGAGCGCCGCGGCCGGGATGCGGACCTCGGACACGGCTCGGGAGTCGATGTCGGCCATGGCACTCACTCTGCCAGGTCGGGCCCGGGCGCCCGACATGCCACCATGGGGGTCGTCCCCGCTGGCGTCGTCGCCGGCTCGGGGCACCACCCCGCACCCGTGAGGACGCTCGAGAGAAGGCCGTGACAGCTCCCAGCCCGCGCATCGCCCGCCCTGACGATGCTGTCCTCGACCCGGCACGGATCCGCAACTTCTGCATCATCGCCCACATCGACCACGGCAAGTCGACGTTGGCCGACCGCATGCTGCAGCTCACCGGCGTGGTCGACCCGCGGCAGATGCGGGCGCAGTACCTCGACCGCATGGACATCGAGCGCGAGCGCGGCATCACCATCAAGGCGCAGAACGTCCGGTTGCCCTGGGAGTACGAGGACACCCACTACACGCTGCACATGATCGACACCCCCGGCCACGTCGACTTCACCTACGAGGTCTCCCGGTCGCTGGCCGCCTGCGAAGGCGCGATCCTGCTGGTCGACGCCGCGCAAGGCATCGAGGCCCAGACGCTCGCGAACCTCTACCTGGCGCTCGGCAACGACCTCGCGATCATCCCGGTGCTCAACAAGATCGACCTGCCCGCGGCCGACCCAGACCGCTACGCCGCCGAACTCGCGCACATCATCGGCTGCGAGCCGGGTGACGTGCTGCGCATCAGCGCCAAGACCGGCGAGGGCGTCGACGCCGTGCTCGACCGCATCGTCCGCGACGTGCCCGCCCCCACCGGCGATTCCCACGCCCCGACCCGCGCGATGATCTTCGACTCCGAGTACGACGTCTACCGCGGTGTGGTCACGTACATCCGCGTCATCGACGGCCGCATCGAGCCGCGCGAGCGCATCAAGATGATGTCGACCGGCGCGACCCACGAACTGCTCGAGGTCGGCGTCATCTCACCCGAGCCCACGCCGACCGCCGGCCTGGGCATCGGCGAGGTCGGTTACCTCATCACCGGCGTGAAGGACGTGCGACAGTCCCGGGTCGGCGACACCGTCACCGGGGCCCAGCGGCCGGCCACGGAAGCGCTCGGCGGCTACCGCGACCCGAACCCGATGGTCTACTCGGGCCTGTATCCGCTCGACGGCTCCGAGTACCCGAACCTGCGCGAGGCGCTGGACAAACTCCAGCTCAACGATGCCGCGCTCGACTACGAACCCGAGACCTCCGCGGCGCTGGGGTTCGGCTTCCGGTGCGGCTTCCTCGGACTGTTGCACATGGAGATCACCCGCGACCGCCTCGAGCGGGAGTTCGGACTCGACCTCATCTCGACGGCCCCCAACGTCGTCTACCGGGTGGAGCTCGAGGGCGGGTCGGAGGTCGTGGTGACCAACCCCAGCGACTGGCCGACCAAGTACAAGATCGACGCGGTCTACGAGCCGGTCGTCAAGGCCATGATCATCGCCCCGAGCGAGTACATCGGCGCGATCATGGAGCTGTGCCAGAGCCGGCGCGGTCAGCTCGGCGGGATGGACTACCTGTCCGAGACCCGTGTCGAGCTGCGTTACACGATCCCACTCGGCGAGATCATCTTCGACTTCTTCGACCAGCTGAAGTCGCGCACGCGCGGCTACGCCAGCCTGGACTACGAGGAGGCGGGGGAGCAGGCCGCCGACCTGGTCAAGGTCGACATCCTGCTGCAGGGCGAGACCGTCGACGCCTTCAGCGCCATCGTGCACAAGGAGAAGGCCTACGCCTACGGCACGTCGATGACGACCAAGCTGCGCAAGCTCATCCCGCGCCAGCAGTTCGAGGTGCCGATCCAGGCCGCGATCGGCGCCCGGGTCATCGCGCGCGAGAACATCAGCGCGATCCGCAAGGACGTCCTCGCCAAGTGCTACGGCGGTGACATCACCCGCAAGCGCAAGCTGCTGGAGAAGCAGAAGGAGGGCAAGAAGCGGATGAAGATGGTCGGCCGCGTCGAGGTCCCCCAGGAGGCGTTCATCGCCGCGCTGTCCACGGGCGACGCCGCCGAACCCGCCAAGAAGTAGCGCGGACCCGCCGGATCGACGTGACCGGCTACGTCCTCACCTGGAACCCGGACCGCTCCCAGCTCGACGACGCCCGCTGGTCGGTCTGGCTCGAGACCCTGCGCGCCGGCGACCCGGTACGGGTCGCGTGGCGGATGGGCAGCACCCGGCACGGCGTGACCCGCGGCCAGCGCGTGTTCCTGCTGCGGCAGGGCTCCCGCGGTCGCGGCCTGGTCGCGCGTGGCGTCGTCGAGCACGACGGCGTCCACCCCGACGACCGCCCCGCTCCCGGTCGTCCGGCGTTCCACGTACGCGTCGTCTGGCAGGACGGCCTGAACGTCGCCGACGCGGTCGACCTCATCGCGCTCGAGCAGACGACCCGCGACTTCGACTGGCGCCACGTCTACGCCTCCGGCCACCGCCTCACCGACCGCGACGTCGACGCCCTCGACCGCCTCTGGCGCGAGCTCACCGCCCTGTCCTGACTTCCCACGCACCAGAAGTCCGTCTTCCTGTCGCTCCAGACCCTCGGGAACGACCGGAAGACGGACTTCCGTGCCTCAAGAGGGGGAGATCAGGGCTCGAGCACGATCTTCCCGACCTGACCGCCCGCCTCCATGAGCTCCAACGCCTCTCGCGCGTTCGCCAGCGGCAGGGTGCGGTCGATGACCGGGCGCACGCCGGTGGTCTCGAGGAACCGGATCAGGTCGTGCAGTTCGGCCCGGGTGCCCATCGTGGAGCCGACGACCTCCAACTGCAGGAAGAACACCCGGTTGAGTTCGGCACTGGGGTCGAAGCCCGTCGTCGCACCCGAGATGACGATCCGGCCACCCGGGCGCAGCGACTTCACGCTGTGCGACCAGGTCGCCTTGCCGACGGTCTCCATGACGAGGTCGACCCGGTCGGGCAACCGGGCGCCGGTGGCGAAGACCTCGTGCGCGCCGAGGCTCCTGCCGGTCTCCTGCTTCTCCGGTGTCCGCGCCGTGGCCCACACCCGCAGGCCGGCCGCGCGGGCGAGGGTGATCGCAGCCGAGGCGACACCGCCGGTCGCGCCCTGCACCAGCACGGTCTGACCCGGCCGCGCGCCCCCGCGGACGAACAGCATCCGGTAGGCGGTCAGCCACGCGGTCGGCAGGCAGGCCGCTTCGGCGTAGGACAGCCCGGCGGGCTTGGGGATGATGTTGCTCTTCGGCACCGCGACCTGCTCGGCCAGCGTGCCCTGGTACCGCTCGGACAGCAGCGAGCGCTTCGGGTCCATCGTCTCGTCGCCGACCCAGCCGGGGGAGGAGATGACGCTGTGGACGACGACCTCGTCGCCGGTCGCAAGGTCGATGCCCGCGGCGTCGCAGCCGAGGATCATCGGCAGCTTGTCCTCGGTGATCCCGACGCCGCGCAGCGTGAACAGGTCGTGGTGGTTCAGGGTCGTCGCCTTCACCTGCACCGTGGTCCAGCCCTCGGGCACGGACGGCTCGGGCCGTTCCCCGACCTCGAGACCTGCCAGCGGGTTGTCGGGGTGGAACGACGTGCAGAACGCGGCCTTCATCAGACGGTCATCTCCTCGGGAACGGACGCGAGCGCGGCCTGGATGGCGGCGACCAGGTCACGGGCGGACGCGGCGGACAACTCGACCGCCACACGGGCTGACGGTCCGCGGTCGGGCGCGCGGAAGTCGATGTTGAGTGTGTGCTCGTGCTGGGCGTGCACCGGGTGGTCGAAGTAGACCGTTGCTTCCTGCACCGGTATCCAGGACGGCACGCCCTTGGCGCTGCCGTCGAGCGTGACGTGTTCGGTCGCGTAGGTGCACATGGCAACGGTCCTCTGTTCGTCCGGCGGATCAGGAGGCGAGGTGACGGCCGAAGAACGTCTCGACGCGTTCCCACCCGTCGTTGGCCGCGGCGACCCGGTACGAGGGTCGGTCGACGGCGAAGAAGGCGTGGCCGGCGTCGTCGTAGACCACCGGGGTGAAGTCCTTGCCGTGCTGTTGCAGCAGGGCGGTCAGCTTCTCGACGTCGGCCACCGACGGCGTCTTGTCCTCCCGGCCGAACAGGCCGAGCAACGGGCAGGAGAGGTCGGACAGCTTGTCCTCGATGCCGGTCATCGTCTTCACGGGGAAGGACTCCGGCGGCACGCCCACGACGAACGCGCCGTAGCAGTCGACGGCGGCGTCGAGGTCGAGCGAGCACGCGGCCAGCACCGACTGGCGCCCGCCCGAGCAGTAGCCGATCGTGCCGACCTTGGCGGCCCCCATCGACTTCAGCAGATCGACCGCGGCGCCGACATCGGCCACCAAGCGGTCGTCGGGGACACCGCCCGCGGCCCGCGAGGCCGCGGCGGCGTCGTCGGGGTCGGCGCCGGGCGCGTCGCGGTAGTGGAGATTGGGGCACAGTGCAACGAACCCGAGGGTGGCGAAGCGACGGGTGATCTCCTTCGACGCCCGGTCGTAGCCCGGCATGTGGTGGATGACCACCACCCCGCCCCGCCACGGGGTGTCGGGGGTGGCGAGGTAACCCTCGATGCCGTCGCCGTCGCGGCTGTCGAAGGTGATCGTCTCGGCCACGATGCGATCGGTCATGCCGTGCCTCCCTGGTGCGTCCACGCGGCGGGGCGCTTGCCCCGCATCGCCGCGATGCCTTCCTGCGCCTCGTCCGAGGCGAAGGTCCGCGCCGACCGGTCGGCGAGTTCGGCGTACCGCGCGGCGAGTGTCTCGGCGTCGAGCGAGCCGCGCAGCAGCTGCTTGGTCGCGGCGATCGCGTCGGGGCCGCCCAGCGCGATGTCGTCGACGAGGGCGGCGACGGCGCCCGGCACGTCGTCGGCCAGCACGTCGACCAGGCCGTCACGGTGGGCTCGGACGCCGTCGAACACGCTGCCGGTGAGGAACCACTGCCGGGCCGCGCCGTGCGGGACCCGCGCCAGGAACGGGATCGAGATGACGTAGGGCACCACGCCGAGTCGCACCTCGCTGGTCGCGAAGTCCGACGTCGGCGACGCCACCGTCAGGTCGCACACCGCGAACAGGCCGACGCCGCCGGCGCGCGTCTTGCCGTCGGCCGCGGCGATCACCGGTTTCGGGCAGGCCCAGATGCGTTGCAACATGGCGGGGAACCGCGCGACCGGCTGGTCACCGGGCGCCGCACCGGTCGCGGCCCGCAGGTCGGCTCCGGAACTGAAGACCGGTCCGGCGTGGGTCAGCACGACGACGCGTACCTCGGCATCGGCGACCGCAGCGTCGAACGCGTCACCGAGTGCGGTCAACCCGTCGGTGCCCAGGGCGTTGCGGGTCTCCTGCCGGTCGAGCGTGATCGTCGCTCGCGCCCCGTCGACCTCGTACCGGACTCCGTTGTCGGTCACCCTCCAAGGTCTAGTGGACAGGAGGGTCGCCACGACACCCGGGTGCGGCGCACGCCACGTCAGATCGCGCGAGGCACACTGGACGACGTGCCATCCGCCCTGCCCGACGGCGTGCCCGCACCGCCCGACGGCGGGTTGCCGCACGCCGCGCTCACCGAGGCCCGCGACCGCCCGTTCGGCGTCTACGTCCACGTCCCGTTCTGCGCGACCCGCTGCGGCTACTGCGACTTCACCACCTACACCGCCGAGGAACTCGGCCCGGCCGAGAACCGCGTCAGCCGCTACGGCTACGCCGACACCGTGCTGTCCGAACTGCGCCTGGCCCGTGACGTGCTCGGCCGTTTCGTGCCGCCCGCGAGCAGCATCTTCTTCGGTGGCGGCACCCCGACCCTGCTCCCCGCGGACCACCTCGGGGTCGTCGTCAGCGAGATCGTCGACCTGTTCGGCGTCACCCCCGACGTCGAGATCACGTCGGAGGCCAACCCCGAGTCCGTCACCCCGGCGTACCTGACGCGGCTGCGCGAACTCGGCATCAACCGGCTCTCGGTCGGCATGCAGTCGGCGATCCCGCACGTGCTCGCCACCCTCGACCGTCGTCACCGCCCGGGCCGTCCCGAGGAGGTGGTCGCCGAGGCGCGCGCCGCCGGCTTCGAGCACGTCAACCTCGACCTCATCTACGGCACGCCCGACGAGACCGAGTCCGACTGGCAGGCGAGCCTCGACGCCGCGATCGCGAGCGGGGCCGACCACGTCAGTGCGTACGCCCTGGTCGTCGAACCCGGCACGGCGCTGGCGCGCAAGGTCGCCCGCGGTGAGATCGCCGCCCCCGACGACGACGTCCTCGCCGACCGCTACGTCCAGGCCGACGAGACGCTGCGCCGCGCGGGTTTCGACTGGTACGAGGTCTCGAACTGGGCCCGGACCCCTGACGCCCGCTGCCGTCACAACCAGCTCTACTGGGCCGACGGCACCTGGTGGGGTGCCGGCCCCGGCGCGCACAGCCACGTCGGGACCGTGCGGTGGTGGAACGTCCGTCACCCCGCGGTCTACACCGAACGCCTCGAGGGTGGCCGGTCACCGGCGGCCGCACGCGAGATCCTCGACGACGACGCCCGCCGCACCGAGCAGGTCATGCTCGGCGTCCGGCTGTCCGACGGGTTCGACCTGCGGGCGTTGCCGTTGGCCGCGCGGGTCAAGGCGGCGCAGATGGTCGAGTGGGGCCTGGTCGAGGTCGAGGGTTTCCGCGACGACCGGGTGGTGCTCACCCAGCGCGGCCGCTTGCTCGCCGACGCCGTGGTGCGCGACCTGCTGACCGCCTGACGGACCTCAGCGCCCGGAGGTCGGCCGCAGTTCGTCGAGGTCGAGCACCCGCACGTGCAGGGTGGTGCGCTGCTGCAGGGCCGCGCGCAGCGCGCGGTGCACGCCGTCCTCGAGGTAGATCGAGCCGCGCCACGCCACGGCGTGCGGGAACAGGTCGCCGTAGAAGGTGGAGTCCTCGTCGAGCAGCTTGTCGAGCTCCAGCACCCGCTTGGTGGTGACGAGCTCGTCGAGCCGCACCGCGCGGGGGGCGACCGTCGCCCAGTCGCGCGCGGAGAGCTGGTGGTCCGGGTACGGACGGCCTTCACGGACGGCCTTGAAGATCACCCGGTCCCACCTCCCTCGACGACACGACTTCCTGGTCAGGCTAGTTGACGGCCGTAGGATCGAGGCAGGGCGGACAGCGAGCGGAGGGGCGACGTGCGGACCACCAGCGGTGAACGACGACTCGAGGTGCTGCGTGCCATCGTCGAGGACTTCATCGCCACCAACGAGCCCGTCGGCAGCAAGGCGTTGGTCGACCGGCACCGGCTCGGGGTGTCCAGCGCGACCATCCGCAACGACATGGCCGCGCTCGAGGAGGAGGGGCTGATCGTCGCCCCGCACACCAGCGCCGGCCGCGTGCCCACCGACCTCGGCTACCGCGTGTTCGTCGACCGCCTCGCCGACCTCAAGCCGATGAGCAGCGCCGAACGGCGGGCCATCGCCGCGTTCCTCGAGGACGCCACCGACCTCGACGACGTCGTCCACCGCGCCGTCCGCACCCTCGCGCAACTCACACGGTCGGTCGCGGTCATGCAGTACCCGACGCTGTCGAGTTCCCGGGTGCGGCACGTGGAACTGGTCTCGCTGGGTTCCGACCGGGTGATGCTCGTTCTCATCACCGACACCGGGCGCGTCGAGCAGCGCATCGTCGACGTGCCCCAGGACCTCAGCGACCAGGCCGTCGCCGACCTGCGGACCACGCTCAACGCCGCCCTGCGCGACCGGCTGCTCGTCGAGGCGCCCGAGGTCGTGACCTCACTGCCCGCGGCCGTCGACCCCGACCTGCGCGACACCGTCACGGTGCTGACCGGCGTGCTCCTCGACGCCCTGGTCGAACGCCGCAGCGACCGCGTCGTGCTCGCCGGCACCGCCAACCTGTCCGACTACACCCTGGACTTCCCGGCCATCCGGCCGGTTCTCGAGGCCCTCGAGGAGCAGATGGTCATGCTCAAGCTGCTCGAGAGCGCGCTCACCGCGGGCAGCGTGGTGGTCAGCATCGGCGGGGAGAACCGGCACGAGGGCCTGTCGACCGCGTCGGTCATCGCCACCGGGTACGGCGGCAGTCCCGGTGGCGCGGCCTACGGCGCCGTCGGGGTCCTCGGTCCCCGCCGCATGGACTACGGCTCGACGATGGGCCGGGTGGCGGCGGTCGCGCGGTACGTCGGTCAGATCATCGCCGAGAACTGAGTTCCACCCGATCGGGCCGCGACCGTCGAAACTGTCACCGGTTCGTGTTTGACTGCGCTCCCACGCCGTGAAGGGAGCCGCGTCCATGCCGGTTCGAGCCGTCCGTGTCCGTGCCGTCCTGCTCGTGGCCGCGTCGGTCGCGTCGCTGGCCGCTGTGGTGTCCGCCGCGGCCCCCGCCGTCGCCGATCCCGCACCCGGCGCGCCCGGCACCGTCGTCTCGGTCGATCCCGCCCGCGTGCTCGACACCCGCAGTGGCAACGGCGCACCGAAGTCGCCCATCGCGGCCCGCGGGTCGGTCACGGTCCAGATCGCCGGTCGCGGCGGCCTCCCGCCCGCCGCCCAGGTGGCGGCGGTGTTCCTCACGGTGACGGTCACCCAGCCCCGGGCGTCGGGGTACCTGTCGGTCCGCCCCACCGGCGGCGGCTCCACCGGGACCTCGACCCTGAACTTCTCCGCCGGCCAGACCCTCGCCAACTCCACGTTCGTCGCCCTCGGTGCGGGCGGGCAGGTGACGGTCGAGAACGTCGCGGCGGGCAGCAGCCAGGTGATCCTCGACGTCACCGGGTTCACCTGGGCGGGTCCGGCCACCGAGCCCGGGGCGGTCGTCGCGGTGCGTCCGGCGCGGATCGTCGACACCCGCTCGGGCACCGGCACCACCGCCGCACCGGTCGGTCCCCGGTCCAGCATCACGGTCGGCACGGTCGGGCGCGGCGGGCTGCCGCTCGCGGGCATCGGCGCCGTGCTCGTCAACCTCACCGCCACCAACACCAGGGGCTCGGGCAACCTGGCCCTGGCCGCGAGCACGCCCCCCGCCCTGTACTCGAGCCTGAACTGGACCCGCACGGGGCAGACGGTCGCGAGCCAGGTGCAGGTCCCCGTCGACCACGACGGTCGGTTCGTGATCGCCAACCGCGGGTCGGCCGCGGTCGCGGTCGTCGCCGACGTGCAGGGTTACGTGCTGGCCGGTGGCCCGAACGTCGCCGCCACCCTCGCCAGCGTGAGTCCGCAACGCATCGCCGACACCCGTGGGGCGTCCGGCGGTGGGCCGGTCGACCGCACCGGGCGGGCCGTCAGCATCGACGACCTGGCCGACCTGCCGCCGTACGACCTCGACACCGGCTACCCGATCCAGGCCGTCGTCGTCACGGTCACCGTCACCCGCACCACCTCGTCCGGCTACCTGACGGTGTGGGCGGGCGGGTCGGACCGGCCGCTGGCCTCGACCTCGAACTGGGCCGGGCCCGGCCAGACGGTCGCGAACCTCGCCGTGGTCCCGCTCGAGGACGTCACCCACCGGTCGTTCACCGTCGCGGTGACCGGGGGACGGGCCGACGTCGTCGTCGACCTCTCCGGGTACGTCCTGCTCGACCCGGCCGGCGCGCCACCGCGCGAGCCGACCTCCGCCACCGGCTTCCAGCAGGACGGCGCCCACGACGGCCACTCCGAGACCTCGCTGCCCTCGTCAGCGAGCCAGCGGTGGGACGTCGACTTCGCCGCCGCGGGTGGCTGGGACCCGGCGACCACCGTGGTCGGCCGGCCGTTGGTCACGGTCTCGGGGACCTACGCACCGGTCCAGCACGAGGAGGAGGGCGTCGCGTCACACGTCTTCGACCTGTTCCACGTCGACAACGCCTCCGGAACGGTGGACGGACCGGTCCCGATCGGCAGCGGGCTCGCGGCGGTCGACCTCGTCTACGCGGCTGACCGGATCATCACGGTGGACAGCAACGGCCGGGTCGCAGCGTCCTCGCTGACGGGCGAGGAGCCGTGGGAGCAACAGCTGTCGTTCTCGCAACCGGTCGTGGGGACGGCTGCCGTCGGCGACCGGCTGTTCGTCGCGTCCAACGCGAACCTCTGGGCGCTCGACGCCACCAGCGGCGAGATCGCCTGGCATGTCACGCTGCCGGCGGCCGGCACCGATCCGGTCGTCGCGGCCGACTCCACCGGTGTCTACGTCGCGGGTGGCGGCGGGCAGACGGCAACGGCCTACAGCCTCTCCGGCACGCTGCGGTGGACCGCCGGGCCGACCGTCGAGGACGGCGCGGCCACGCCGGCGTTGCACCACGGCCGGCTGTGGACCCGCGGTGACACCGCGGACGCCGGCACCGTCCTCGACGCCGCGACCGGAACAGCCCCCCGCGCCTTCACCGGCTCCCGGCCGGTGGCCTTCGTCCAGGACCTCGCCCTGACCCTCACCGCCGGCGTGCTCACCGCCGTCGGTGAGAGCGACGGCGCCACGGTGTGGACCCAGGGCACCGGAGACCTCGTCGGCACGCCGCTCACCACCCCCGACACCGTCTACGTCCCGGCCGCCGACGGCACCGTCCGCGGTTACGCCGTCGGCACCGGCCGGGCGGTGTGGAGCGGGGCCCTGCCGCAGACCCCGTCGTCGTCCCGGAGTTGGGACTCCGGCATGTCGATCGGCGACGACGTCCTGGTCGTGCCGAACGGGACCCACCTGACCGCGTTCGGCGCGCCGGTGGCGTGACGGCGAGGGTGTTCGCCGCGGGGTGAGGCGCGGTCCGGCGTCGGTCCGCACCGGTACAGTCGGGTCCTGGCACTCACCACCGGTGACTGCCAGCCCGACCCACCCCGGACGCCACTGCGAGGACCTTCTCCGTGCCCGAACCCCGTGACTACTACGCCGTGCTGGGCGTCGCGCGTGACGCCACCGGCGAGGAGATCAAGCGGGCGTACCGCAAGCTCGCCCGCGAACTGCACCCCGACGTCAACCCCGACCCGACCGCGCAGGAACGCTTCAAGGCGGCCACGGCGGCGTACGAAGTGCTCTCCGACCCCGAGAAGCGGCGCATCGTCGACCTCGGCGGTGACCCGCTGTCCCAGGGCGGTGGCGGCGGAGCCGCCGGCAACCCGTTCGGCGCGGGCGGGTTCAGCAGCTTCGGCGACGTGTTCGAGGCGTTCTTCGGTGGCGCGCAGGCGCGGGGGCCCCGCAGCCGCGTCCGGCCGGGTGCCGACGCGCTGCTGCGTCTCGACCTGACCCTGCACGAGACGGCCTTCGGTGTCCGCCGCGAGATCGCGGTCGACACGGCCGTCACCTGCGAGACCTGCCACGGTGACGGCTGCGCCCCCGGGACCTCCCCGAAGACGTGCGAGGTCTGCGGCGGCGCGGGTGAGATCCAGTCGGTGCAGCGCAGCTTCCTCGGCCAGGTCGTCACCGCCCGTCCGTGCACCGCGTGCGGTGGCACCGGTTCGCAGATCCCGGTTCCCTGCCCGACCTGCGGCGGCGAGGGTCGCGTGCGCGCCCGGCGCGAGATCGCGGTCGACGTCCCCGAGGGCATCGAGGACGGCATGCGTATCCGGCTCACCGGCCAGGGCGAGGTCGGCCCCGGCGGCGGCCCCGCGGGCGACCTCTTCATCGAGATCCGGGAACTGCCCGACGAGGTGTTCACCCGGGACGGCTCGGACCTGCACCTGCAGCTCACCGTCCCGATGACGGCCGCGGCGCTCGGCACCACCGTCCCGCTCACCACGCTGGACGGCGAGGAGAAGATCGACATCCGACCCGGTTCGCAGGCGGGCAACACCGTCACGCTGCGGGGCAAGGGCGTGCCGCGGCTGCGCTCGACGGTCCGTGGCGACCTGCACGTCCACCTCGACGTCCGCACCCCCACCCGCCTCGACGAGCAGCAGGAGGCCCTGCTGCGCCAGCTGGCCGACCTCCGGCACGAGGACGTGGCGGTGGGCAGCAGCCGCGGTGGACTGTTCTCGAAGGTCCGCGACGCCTGGAGTGGTCGCTGACCCCGCCGCTGTTCCACCGGGCGTCGCTGGACGACGCGCAGCCGGGCGCCGAGATCGTGCTGACCGGCGACGAAGGCCGGCACGCGGGCCGGGTCAAGCGGGTGCAGCCGGGGGAGACCCTGCTCGTGGCCGACGGCCGCGGCACCGTGTGCACCTGCCAGGTCACCGCGGTCGACCGCGACGACGTCCACCTGCTCGTGCGCGCGCGCACCGAGACCCCCGCGCCCGCGCCGAGCGTCACGGTGGTGCAGGCCCTGCCCAAGACCGACCGGGGTGAGTTCGCCGTCGAACTGCTGACCGAGGTCGGCGTCGACGTCGTCGTGCCGTGGGAGTCCGACCGGGCTGTCACCCGGTGGCGGGGCGACAAGGCCGAGCGCGGCCGGGCCAAGTGGGAACGCACCGCGAGCGAGGCCGCGAAGCAGAGCCGCCGGCCGTGGACGCCGCAGGTCGCCCCGCTGGTCACCACGACCGGGGCGGTCGAGCGGATCGCCGGGGCCGCGACGGCCCTGGTGCTGCACTCCGACGACCTCGACGCGGGGACGCCGCTCGCCGACGTCCCGCTGACCGACAGCGGGGAGATCGTGCTCGTCGTCGGGCCCGAGGGCGGGATCAGCCCGGCCGAGGTCGAGCGGTTCACCGCGGCGGGCGGCGAGTTGGTGCGGTTGGGTCCGGAGGTCCTGCGGACCTCGACCGCCGGGGCTGCGGCCCTCGCCGCGATCGCCGTGCGCCTGGGCCGGTGGCGGTGACCCCGTCCGGCCGCCCGGGTCGGACGGAATCACCGGAAAGCGGGCGCCGTTGGACCCGGTGCTCGGTAGCATCGAACCCGAGACCACTCCTCGACCCGGAAGGCAGCGTGCACAGGCGCTGATGGCGTCACCCATGCAACCGTCACCGCAGAACCCGTCACCGGCGCCGCGTGCCGACACCGCGCGCGTGACCACCAGCTTCCCGGTCGATCCGTCCGTCCCGATGGTCGCTCTCCTCGGGTCACGTGACGAGGTGCTCACCGCCATCGAGCAGGCCGTCGCGAGCGACGTCCACGTACGCGGCAACGAGATCACCGTGACCGGCGCCGCCGCCGACAACGCCACCGCCGTCCGACTCGTCGAGGAGCTCATCGTGCTCGTGCGCAAGGGCCAGCCGGTGTCCCCGGACACCGTGCGGCAGACCCTCGCCATGCTCACGGCCGACACCACCTCGCGCCCGGCCGACGTCCTGACGATGAACATCCTGTCGCGTCGCGGCAAGAGCATCCGGCCGAAGACGCTGAACCAGAAGGCCTACGTCGACGCCATCGACCAGCACACCGTGACGTTCGGCATCGGCCCCGCCGGTACCGGCAAGACCTACCTCGCGGTGGCCAAGGCCGTGCAGGCGTTGCAGGCCAAGCAGGTCAACCGCATCATCCTGACCCGGCCGGCGGTCGAGGCGGGGGAGCGGTTGGGCTTCCTGCCCGGCACGCTCAACGACAAGATCGACCCGTACCTGCGCCCGCTCATGGACGCCCTGCACGACATGCTCGACCCCGACTCCGTGCCGCGGCTCATGCAGGCCGGCACGATCGAGGTCGCGCCGCTCGCGTACATGCGCGGCCGGTCGCTGAACAGCGCGTTCATCATCCTCGACGAGGCGCAGAACACCACGCCCGAGCAGATGAAGATGTTCCTGACCCGGCTGGGTTTCGACTCCAAGATGGTCGTCACCGGCGACGTCTCGCAGGTCGACCTGCCCAACGGCACGCAGAGCGGTCTGCGGGTCGTGCGCGAGATCCTCGAGGACGTCGACGACATCCACTTCAGCGTGCTCGGCAAGGCCGACGTCGTGCGGCACCGGCTGGTCGGCGAGATCGTGGACGCGTACGAGCGTCACGACGACGCCCACGCCCGCCGGCACGACTGATCCCGGGAGCACGCAGTGGGCATCGAGATCAACAACGAGTCGGGCGCCGAGGTCGACGAACCCGCGCTGGCGCAGCTGTCGCGGTTCGTCCTCGACGAGATGGGCGTGAACCCGCAGGCCGAGCTGTCGATCGTCCTGCTCGACCCCGACGCCATGGCGGCGTTGCACGAGCAGTGGATGGACCTGCCCGGCCCGACGGACGTCATGGCCTTCCCCATGGACGTCGACAACGCCCCGCCGCTCGCGGAACCGCCCGGCCCGGCCGGGATGGGCGCCGACCACGACCCCGAGCCCGACTCCATGCTCGGTGACGTCGTGCTGTGCCCGGTGGTCGCGGGTCAGCAGGCGGTCGAGGCCGGCCACAGCACGGCGTCCGAGCTGACCCTGCTCACGACCCACGGCATCCTGCACCTGCTGGGCTACGACCACGGTGACCCCACCGAGGAGCGGGAGATGTTCGACCTGCAGGCCTCGCTGGTGAACGCCTGGGTCAGCAAGACCGGGCGTGAGCCGGTCCGCACGCCGCTGCCGGGCACCGGCGGGCAGAAGCGTGCCTGACCCCCTCCCGGGACCTTCACCGGCGGGCCGCCGGTGACCTCCGCCGACGTCGTCGCCCTCGTCGCCGCCGTGCTGCTGGTCCCGATCGGTGGCACCCTCGCGGCGGTCGACGCCGCCCTGTCGTGGGTGTCGGTCGCCCGGGTCGAGGACATGCGCCGTGACGACCGCCCCGGCGCCCGTTCGCTCGCCGTCGTCCTGGGTGACCGCGCGCGCTACACCAACCTGCTCCTGCTGCTGCGGCTCATCTGCGAGCTGACCTCGACCGTGCTGGTGACCATCGTCGTGCGCCGTGAGCTCGGCGGTGACTGGTGGATCGCCACCCTCACCGTCGCCGTCATGGTGTTCACCAGCTACGTCCTGGTCGGGGTCGGCCCCCGCACCCTCGGTCGTCAGCACCCCTACGCCGTGGCGTTGCGGAGTGCAACGGTCGTACGGATCCTCGGTTCGGTCCTCAACCCGTTGGCCTCGCTGCTGGTGCTGATCGGCAACGCCGTCACCCCCGGTCGCGGTTTCCGCGACGGCCCGTTCAGCTCCGAGATCGAGCTGCGCGAACTGGTCGACCTCGCCGAGGCGAGCGGGGTCGTCGAGGAGGCCGAGCGGGAGATGATCCAGTCGGTCTTCGGCCTCGGCGACACGATCGCCCGCGAGGTCATGGTCCCGCGCCCGGAGATGGTGTGGATCGAGAGCGACAAGCGGGTGCCGCAGGCGCTGGCCCTGGCCCTGCGCAGCGGTTTCTCCCGCATCCCGGTGGTCGGCGAGAGCATCGACGAGGTCGTCGGCGTCGTCTACCTCAAGGACCTGGCCCGGCTCGCGCAGGACCAGGACCGCGCGGCCGACGTCTCGGTGGCCGACGTCATGCGCTCACCGTCGTTCGTGCCGGAGACCAAGGACATCGACCAGCTGTTGCGGGAGATGCAGGCGAGCCGCACCCACCTGTCGATCGTCATCGACGAGTACGGCGGCACCGCGGGCCTGATCACGATCGAGGACATCGTCGAGGAGATCGTCGGGGAGATCACCGACGAGTACGACGTCGAGATCCCGCCGGTCACGATGCTGCCCGACGGTTCGGCCCGGGTGGTCGCGAGGCTGTCGGTCGACGACCTGCAGGAGCTGTTCGACGTGGAGTGGCCGGAACGCGACGACGACGTCGAGACCGTCGGCGGTCTGCTCGCCGAGGCGCTCGGCCGCGTGCCGATCCCCGGGGCCGAGGCCACCGTGCACGGTCTGCACCTGGTCGCGGAGTCCGGGGCCGGTCGCCGCAACCGCGTCGGGACCGTGCTGGTGAGCCGCGTCCGGGAGCCCGCCGACGACGACGACCAGGGCTCCCGCCAGGATGGACACGACGACCGGGGGCGCGCCGAACGATCGCAACGATCCGAGCGCGCCGACCGACAGGAGCACGACCGGATGGAGGCGACGCGACGTGGGTGACGTGTCCGACGAGGACCGCAAGCTGGTGACGCTCGCCCGGTCCGCCCGCGCGCGGGCCGAGACCGACCAGGGCGCCGCCGTCCGTGACCAGGACGGTCGCACCTACGCCGCCCCGGCGATCACGCTGAGCTCGCTGCGGTTGTCGGCCCTGCAGGTCGCGGTGGTCATGGCGGCGGCGTCCGGCGCCACCCAGCTCGAGGCCGCCGCGCTGGTCGGCGACGTGATGGCGGGAGCCGACCCGATGGCCGTCGACGCCGACGGCGTGCTCGCTGTCCGTGACCTCTCGCCCAGCACCGCCGTCTTCCTCGCCACCCCCGACGGCGAGGTCGTCGGGCGCGGCTACACCGAGGACTGACCGCGGGTCACGTCCGGACGGCGGCCAGGTAGGTCGGGACCACCTGACCGTCGCCGATGAGCCGGCCGATGAGCTCGGACTGGTGTTCGGCGGTCCGCCACCGCTCGTCGTCGGCGTGCCGGCGCCCCAGCTCGTCCTCCACGGCGCCCGCCCGCCGGTCGAACTCCTCGGACTCCCAGCTCAGGTCGCTCGCGGTCGTCTCGGCCCCGACGTCCAGCCCGGCGTCCCGCAGCAGCGTGTGCAGGCGCTCCCGGGTGGGGAAGGCGTTGCCCTCCGGCTGGAACGGCAGCGGGTCCGTGGCGGCGACGAACACCAGCAGCCCGAGCCGTCCGCCGGGCGCCAGGACGCGGGCCATCTCCGCCAGGGCGGTCGCCTGCTGGTCGCGGGGGATCGTGCACAGCACCCCCAGCGACCACGCCGCCGGGGACGCGCCGTCCCGCCACGGCAGGGCGGTGGCCGAACACTGGACCACCGGCAGGTCGAAGAGTCGCACCGCCGCGCGGCACGCCCCGGCCGCCGGCTCGCTGAGCACCGGCCGCACCTCGAGAGCCTCGGCGACGAACGCACCCGGGCCGCCGACGCCCGCCCCGACGTCGAGCAGGCTCTCGCCCCGACGCAGGTCGAGGTGTTCGGCCAGCCACAGCAGCCCGGCCGGGCTGCCGCTGCCCCGGCAGCCCGCGGGGATGCGGTACTCGGGGCCGAGGTCGAGCGCGACGTCCGCGGTCCACTCCGCGACCACGTCGAACTCGTCGGCCATCGCGTCGTCGGTCATGCCGCTGCCACCGCCTGCCTGATCCGTCGTCCGGTCTCCACCATGACCTCGACCCCCGCCCGCCAGTCCGTGCCGGCGCCGAGGCCCGAGAGGTTCAGTCCGGCGACACCCTCGATCGCCAGCAACGCCGTGGCCTCGGCGACCGCCGCGGTGATCCCGGCCTCGACCGGGTCGGGCGCGCGCATCACCGCCTCGATCTGGGCCGGGTCGAGCTCCAGCCCGGGGAGCGCCGCGAGCACCGCCGCCGAGCGCGAGTCCGTGAACACCGCGACCGCGGCGAGCACCGGGACGGTCAGGCCCCGCGACCGCGCCGCGTCGACGAACCCCGCCACGGCGGCAGGTGTGCCGGCGTGGTTGAGGACGGCCACCCCGGCCCCGGCCCGTTGCTTGCCGACGAGCCGGCCCGGACGCACCTGCACCGGCGGCGAGACAGGACTCTCGGCCACCGCGGCCGGCACGCCGACCTCCGCCGCGAGCGCGGTGAGCCGGACGCTGTCGAGGTCGAACACCTGGGTGACGTCGGGGGAGACGTCGTACGCGCGGCCGTCGCCGGTGACACACAGGACGGCGCCGACCTCCTCGCGGGCGAGGCCATGCAGCTCCTGGCGCAGCACGAACCGGTTCCGGTCCCGGCACGCGAGCGTCACCCACGGCGTCACCCCGGCCTCCCGCGCCAGCCGGGCCAACTGGGTCGGCGGGAACTCGGGCCGGTCCTGGTGGTCGCCCGCGAGCACGGCGTCGGCGACCTCACCCAGCGCGGCCGCGGCGGCGCGCTGGTCGTCCGCGCTCCCGCCGGGGACGCCCCAGTCGGCGAGCAGGAACGGCCGCGGCAGCTCGACCGCCGGCGGACGCGGATGGGCCGCGGGCGGCACCGGTGCGTCCGGGAAGACGCACGGGTGGGGCGCCATCTCGCACCCGCCGTCGGCGCGGACCCCGCCGCACGGGCCGTAGACCATCCGCTTGGGGCAGTCCGCTCGCTCCTCCACACCGGACCTCTACCCAGGTGCCGACCGGTTGGCGTCGAATGGTGCAGCATGCAACGTTCTATCCGTCATGAGGTGGGTCGCCTGCGCGGCTCGCAGATTGCACCGTTCCCGCGGTTGTCCTGCGTCAGGACATCGCTGACACCGGATCTGTCGGGACATCGGTGACACCTCGAGCGTGGTCGTGCACGGTGGTGCATGGCCCAGAAGGTGGCTCCGATGGACG
>NZ_JBTJEQ010000048.1:0-35631 GCF_054456675.1 Jatrophihabitans sp. YIM 134969 | reverse complement strand
CCGCCACTACGCCGCGCGACCCGAGGCAGCCCGCCCCGGACACCGGCGGTACCCCGGCTGCGGCGGGCGCCGCGGGCGACACCGCGGTGCCGCACCCACCGTCGGGCCACCAGTCCCCCCGTGCGCCCCTGCCGAGCGACCAGTTGGCCCACGCGCTGGGCCTGTCCCCCGCCAACAACCCCGGACCGACGACCCGCGCCGCCGACGTGCCCCGCACCCCGCGCCGCTCCCGACCGGTCGCCCCCCGGTACCGCGACCCGCGTTCCCGTCGTCGCCTGCTGGTCGCCTCCGCCGCGGCTGTGGTGGTGCTGGCGGGTGCCGGCACGGCCGTCGGCATCGCCGTGAGCCGCGGCGGCAGCGGCGGAGGCGGGACGTCCGCCACCGCCACCGTCCCGTCCGCTGCCCGCGCCGCGGCGAGTTGGCTAGCCGGCAACGTGACCACCGAACGCCGGATCGTGTCGCCCGACGCCGGACTCGCCGCCGACCTCAACGCCGCCGGGGTACCGGCCGACACCGTGGCGGGCGCGGGTGAGGCCCGGGTCGGGGTCGTCGTCGTGGACAGGGGTGCCCCCGATCCGGCGCCGTCGGTCGCGTCCGCGGGCTCCGCGCGCAGCCTGGTGCTGCTGGCGCTGTTCACCGACGGCGGCGACCGGGTCACGGTCAGTCAAGTCGTCACCGGCACCGCCGAGGAGGTGCAGTCGGGTCTCGACCGCGCCGCCGAGACCGCCGCCAGCGCCTGCCGGGGGCTCTCCGCGAACGCCGCCGTGACCATCGCCTCCGCCGCCGCGCCCGTGTTCGAGGCGGGCGCGCTCGACCTGCGGGCGGCGACCCTGCTCGCGGTCATCGCCCAGTCGCAGCCGGTCGACGTCGTCGCCGCGCCCCAGGACCCCGCCGAGGCGGCGGCCGGGCGCCCCGTGCGCACGGTGATCGTGAAGGTCCAGGACGAGGCGGAGGTACGGGAGGCGGCGTCGACGGCGCGCGGGGCGTTCACCGCCGAGGTCGACTCCCCCAGCGCGAGCCTCGACGCGCCCCCCGGCAGTCTCGTGCTCTCGTGGCCCACCGACGCCGGGTCGTCCCTGACGCTGGATTGACCGGAACGCTCGGGCGACCCGTCGCCGGGTCCCAGCGGGGACCGGCGGGTACCGGCCTACTGTGACAGCCGTGGACGCGCGGGAGGCGAACCGCCGGACCCTGGCGGTCTACGAGGCGCACGCCGACCGGTACCTCACCGCCCGCACCGACCCTCCCGCCCCGCTGGTCGAGCTGTACGACCGACTGGCCGCGCTGGCCCCCGGCGGAACCGTTCTCGAACTGGGCTCCGGACCGGGCGACTGCGCCCTGGCGCTCGAGCGTCGCGGGCTGAGGGTGCGGCGCACCGACGCCACCGTCGCGTTCGTCGATCGACTGCGGGCCGGGGGTCAGACCGCCGACGTCCTGAACGCGCTGACCGACGACCTCGGCGGCCCGTACGACGTCCTGTTCGCCAACGCCGTCCTGCTGCACTTCGCCCCGGACGATCTGGCGGCGCTGTTGCAGCGTGCAACGCTGGCTGCGTCGTGGCTGGCCTTCACCGTGAAGGAGGGCGACGGCGACGTGTGGAGCACCCGCAAGCTCGACGCACCGCGCTGGTTCGTCCACTGGCGCGAGCCCGCGCTCCGGGACCTCCTGACCGAGGCCGGGTGGCGGGTCACGTGGCTGGAGCACGGCCACGGCCGCTACGACGACTGGATGACCGTGCTGGCGGAACGCGCGTGAGCGGGCCGACCTGGGACCTGGTGGTCATCGGCGCGGGGCCGGCGGGCGCGGCGGCGGCGATCGCCGCACGGGAAGCCGGGGCGTCGGTCCTGCTGCTCGAGCGCGAGGAACTCCCCCGCTACAAACTGTGCGGCGGCGGCCTGCTGCAGATCACGGTCGACTCGCTGCCCGAGGGGTTCGAACCACCCCTGCGGGCCGAGGTCGACGTCGTCACGTTCACCCACGCCGGGAAGGGTTTGCGGCGACGCGACTCGGCCGACGGCGGACCGGTCCTGCGCATGGTCTACCGGCAGGAGTTCGACGCCGCACTCGTCGACCACGCCGCCGGGCTGGGCGTCGAGATCCGCGACCGTTGCACGGTGCGCGATTTCCACAAGGCCGAGGACGCGGTGGTGCTCACCACCTCGACCGGCGAGGTCCGGGCCCGGGTGGTGGTCGGCGCCGACGGCAGCGCCGGGCGCAGCAGCCGGTACGTCGGCGCCCGGTTCGAGCAGGTCGACCTCGGGCTGGAGACGGAGTTCGCCCTGACCCCCGAGCTGCAGCGCGCGTGGTCCGGCCGGGTCCACCTGGACTGGGGGCCGTTGCCGGGCTCCTACGGTTGGGCGTTCCCCAAGGGCGACCAGCTGACGGTCGGCGTCATCCTCGACCGCGAGCGCGGCGCCGAGGGCAAGCGCTACCTCGCCGACATGGTCTCGGCGCTCGACCTCACCGGGACCACCGCCGTGAGCAGCGGCGGCCACCTCACCCACTGCCGGGCCGACGGTTCACCGCTCGCCCGCGGCCGGGTGCTGCTCGCCGGTGACGCCGCCGGGCTGCTCGAGCCGTGGACGCGCGAGGGTATCTCCTTCGCCCTGCGCTCGGGCCGGCTGGCGGGCCGCGCCGCCGCCCGCCTGCTCGACGGTCACCCGGCCGCGTCGATCGGGCCGTGGTACTCAGCCCACGTCGACACCACCCTCGGCGCCGAGATGCGGGCCGGACGCGAGTGCCTGCGGGCGTTCGAGCGCCGTCCGGGCTGGTTCCACCTGGTGATCGCCCGCACCGCTCCGGGCTGGGCCGCGTTCCGCGCCCTCACGACCGGCCGCACGACGTTCCCCCGGCTGCTGCGGCACCGGGTGGTCCGCCTCGCCCTGGCGGTGGCGCAGCGGTAGGCCGTTCGGCAGGATCACGACGGTGACCAGGTGGGCGGCGTTCCTGCGCGGCGTCAACGTCGGCTCGATCACGGTGACCTCCGCGGCGTTGAAGCAGTGCCTCGAGGCCCTCGGCCTCGAGGACGTCAGGACGGTCCTCGCCAGTGGCAACGCCGTGTTCAGCAGTCCCCGCCGGCGGACGACGCTGAAGCCGGCGATCGAGAAGGCCCTGCGCGACACGTTCGGGTACGACGCCTGGATCGTGCTGCTCGACGCCGCAGACTTCGAGGCGGCCATCGACGGTTGCACCCTGCAACCGGTCGCCGGCTGGCACACCTACTACCTGCTCGGCTCCGACGAGAAGGTCCTCGACGAGCTGGACGAACTCGCTCCCGCCGACGAGCCCCACGCCCGCGGACCCCACGTCCTGTACTGGCAGGTGGAGGAAGGCCACACCCTCACGACACCGTTCGCCAAGATCCTGGCCCAGCGGAAGTACAAGGCGCACACCACCTCGCGCAACGCCCGCACGATGGCCAAGGTCGCCGCGCTGCTCTGAGGCCGGTATCGTCGTGACCCAGCGAAGGGGAGTAGCCCGCAACACGGGTGTCGACACACTGGCCAGCCCCACCGGCCCGGCACCCGCGACCTGGACGTCCAGGTGGGCGAGACCTTCGACCCGAAGAGACGTGTCCCACGTCGTCCGGGTCGGAGCGTCCGCCCCGGACGGCCTCGACCCGGGCGGCCCGAACCGGAGAGGCCCTCGACCCGATGGACCCCCTGCTCATCCTGCTCGTGGCCGGCGTCGTGCTGCTGGCCGAACTCCCCGACAAGTCGATGTTCGCCTCGCTGGTGCTCGGCAGCCGCTTCAAGCCCGGGTGGGTCTTCCTGGGCATCGCATCGGCCTTCGTCGTCCACGTCACGATCGCCGTCACCGCCGGATCACTGCTGCGCCTCGCCCCCCGGACGGTGGTCGAGAGCATCGTGGCGGCGTTGTTCCTCGCCGGTGCGGTGTACCTGTGGGTGACCCGGCACGCCGACGAGGAGGAGGAAGGCGAGCAGGAGGTCGAACGCAGCGAACCGACACGGAGTCCGCGCCACCTCGCGCTGGCGGCGTACGGGACGAGCTTCCTGGTCATCTTCGTCGGCGAGTGGGGCGACATCACCCAGATCCTCACGGCCAACCTCGCCGCCAAGTACCACGACACCTGGTCGGTCGCGATCGGCGCCGTGATCGGCCTGTGCACCGCGTCCCTGCTCGCGATCACGCTGGGGCAGACGTTGCTGAAGTACCTCAAGGTGAGCGTGCTCCACACGATCGGGGCGGTCGTGCTGCTCGGGTTCGCGGTCTACTCGGTCGTCACCCTCGTCACGGGGTGAGCACCAGCCGCGCGACGTCCGCGGCGCACCCCCACGACAGCGTCACCCCGGCACCACCGTGGCCGTAGCAGCACACGACGGGTCGGCCCGAGTCGTCGAGACGTTCCAGGCGCACCGCCGGGCGACCCGGCCGCAGCCCCACCGCGCGGCTCAGGACCGGTGCACCCTGCAACGACGGTTCCAGCTCGTAGCAGCGTGCCAGGATGGCTTGTTCCACCGAGGGATCGAGCTCGGTCGACCACTCCCCCTCGTCGTCGGTGCCCCCGCACACCACGTCCGCGCCCCGCGGCACGACGTAGGTCAGGCCGAACTCGGCCTGCTCGTCCAGCGTCCAGGTCGTCAGGCCGGGGTTCGCCACCCGCACCACCTGCCCGCGGACCGGGAACGCCGAGGCGTCGTCGACGAACGGCCCGGAGCGCAGGCCGGCGGCGAGGACGACGGCCGAGCCCGGGACGTCCTCGAGCGCGGTGACGTTCCCCCGCGTGATCTCGACCCCGGCGGCCACGCACCGCGCGGCCAGCCACGCGAGGTAGACGCTCATGTCGACCACGGGCACGACCACCCGGACCTCGGCCGGCACACCGGCCACCGACGACGGTGCGACGACCGCGCCGGGAACCACCGCCAGCCACGAGGGTTCCTTGCCGGTCCGCAGCAGCGACCGACCCGGCCGCATCCACACCCCGGGCACCTCAGCGGCGGCGAGCCCCGCGAACACCGCGTACGACGCCGCGGCCCAGCCGTCGACGAGTGCGGCCGGGTACGCCCGGTACGGGGACCAGATCGCGGCCGCGACCGCCGAGGTCGTGCTCGCCGGCGGGTCGGCGGTCAGGACCCGCACGGTGGCGCCGGCCTGAGCGAGCCGCAGCGCCGACGACAACCCCACGACCCCGCCGCCCACGACCGTCACGCCGTCGGAGGCGGTCACGTCAGCCGACGGCCGAAGAACAGCGCACCGGGGGTCGTCGCGTAGTGACCGAACGCCGGGACCGGTTCGTACCCGGCGGACTGGTACAGCTCGATGGCCTCGGGTTGTTCCCGGCCGGTGTTGAGGATCAGCGCCTGCAGCCCGGCCGTGGCGGCGTCGGACTCCAGCCGGGCCAGCACGGCGCGGGCGTACCCCTGACGCCGGTGGTCCGGGTGCACCCACATGCGTTTGATCTCGGCGGTCGGGACGGCGAGAGCCGGGTCCGAGAGGAGCCGGAACCCGCCCATGGCCACGGGTTCGTCGCCGGCGAACAGCACCAGGAACAGCCCGCGTGGAGGCGCGAACTCGTCGGGGTCGACGACCGCGGCGTCCGGACCGCCGTACCGCTGCACGAAGTCGGCTTGGAGGATCTCGATCAGCCCGGCGACCAACGGGTCGTCGTACCTCCGGACCTCGAACCGGACCGTTGCATCTCGCAACATCACGCTGTCAGGCCTTCCAGTGTTCGTGACCACCGGACGGCCATCGCCGGCCGTCCACCCGCACGCCGTCGCCGAGCACGACCGTGCCGATCTCGGTCCAGGTGTCGGGCAGGTCGGTGCCGGGCGGGAACGTCGCGACCAGCGCGTAGTCGTCGCCGCCGTTCAGCACCCACGTCATCGGGTCGACGTTGAGCGCCGAGCCGACCTCCTTCAAACGGGCCGGCACCGGGATGCGCGCCGAGGCGATCTCGATGCGGACGCCGCTGGCCGACGCGATGTGACCGACGTCGGCCACCAGACCGTCGGACACGTCGGTCATGGCCGTCGCTCCCGCCTGGGCCGCCACGACGCCCTCGGCGTAGGGCGGTTCGGGGCGGCGGTGGGCGTTGACCACGGCGACCGGGGAGCGGAACCCCCGGGCGAGCACCGCGTACCCCGCGGCGGCCCACCCGAGCCGGCCCGCGACGGCCACCGCGTCGCCCACCTGGGCGCCGCGCAGGAGCACCGGTGCCCGGCCCTGCAGGTCACCCAGGGCCGTCACCCCCAGCATGACGACGTCGGCCGCGACGACGTCGCCGCCCACGACCGCGGCCCCGACGGCGCCGCACTCCTCCTTGAGCCCCTGGGTGACGCCGTCGGCCCACTCGACCGGCAGGTCCGCCGGCGCGGCGAACCCGACCAGCAGCGCGGTCGGCACGGCGCCCATCGCGGCGATGTCGGCGAAGTTCTTCGCGGCGGCCTTGTGCCCGACGTCGGCCGCCGAACTCCAGTCGCGGCGGAAGTGGCGGTGTTCGACCAGCAGGTCGGTGGAGGCCACGACCCGGCCGTCGGGGGTCGCCACGACCGCGGCGTCGTCCCCCGGACCGATCAGGGTGGACGGGGCGCCGGGCAACTGGTCGGTGATGCGGGCGATGAGCCCGAACTCACCCAGATCGGAGACGGTGATGGAGAGGTCCCTTCCTTCGGACGGCCAGGCCAACCCTAGCCACGCTGGAGTACGTTGCTGCGCGTGACCGAACCGACGACCGGTGTCAGCGCCTACATCCTCGTGCAGACCGAGATCGGCAAGGCCTCCGGCGTGCGCAAGGCGATCCAGGAGATCCCCGACGTGACCGCCGAGGTCGTCTCCGGCCCGTACGACGTCATCGTCCGCGCGACCGCTCCCTCCATCGACGACCTCAGCAAGGTCGTCGTGGCGCGGGTGCAGGGCATCGCGGGGATCACCCGCACGTTGCTCTGTCTCATCGTCAACATCTGAGACCCGGCAGGCCCCGTCATCCACCGTTCGACCCGCTCCGCCGCCCTGATCGCGACCGCCGTCGCGCTCCCGGTGGTGCTCGTCGTCGCGTTCCTCGTGGGCGAGACCGGCGGCGGCAACGCCGCGACGCCCGGCCCGAGCGCGACCCCCGGCCCGCTGCGCACCTCGGTGCCCGACCTCGACCAGGCCACGGCGAAGGTCTGTGACCCGGTCATGCAGTCGATGCCGGTCACCCTCGACGACGGTGAGACGAAGATCCAACCGCTGGTCGTGACGCCGGGCGGGCCGTCGTTCCTCGCCTGGGGCGACCCGTTGGTGACGCTGCAGTGCGGGGTGCCGCGGCCGAGTTGGCTCCGGGACGACCTCGACTACGGCACGGTGAACCAGATCACCTCGCCCGCGGGCTACGGCGCGAGCTGGGTCGCACGGGGCACCGGCGACCGCGTCACGTTCACCGTCATCGACCGGGCCGTGTACTTCGAGGCCGTGCTGCCGAAGGGCGACGCGCCGTTCCTCGTGCAGATCTCCGACGTCATCGGTCGGGCACTCCCCCAGGTCTGCACCCAACCCACGCCCGGCGACCCGCCCGACGCGAAGTACTGCGGCTCGCGCCCGTAGCGCTCGGCCGTCAGTGCGCGGCGAGCTCCGGGGCCGGGGCCCGCTCGCCGAGGCGGACGGGCAGGGAGGCGAACCCCTTCAGCACGCGGGTCGAACGGCGGACGCCGCCGCCGGCGAGGCTGAGGTCGGGGTAGCGCTCGAACAGGGTGCGCAGCCCGACCTCGCCCTCGGCCCGGGCGAGGGCGGCGCCGAGGCAGAAGTGACGTCCGCCGGAGAAGGCGAGGTGCCGGCCGGCGTTGGTGCGTGTGACGTCGAACCGCAGCGGGTCGCTGAACACCTGTGGGTCGCGGTTGGCCGCCGCCAGCAGCAGGATGACCATCTCCCCGCGGGCGATCGGTTCACCGGCGAGCTCGGTGTCGCGCTTGGCGATCCGGGCGGTCATCTGGACCGGGGACTCCAGCCGCAGCGCCTCGTCGACGGCCGTGGACCACCGCGACGGGTCCTCCCGCACCAGGGCGAGCTGGTCCGGGTGACGCGCGAGCAGCCAGGTGCCGTTGCCGAGCAGGTTGACGGTCGTCTCGAACCCGGCGGCGAGCACCAACCCGGCGGTGGCCCGCAGCTCGCGGTCGTCGAGGCGGCCCTCGCCGTCGGTGGCGGCGATGAGCTGGCTCATGAGGTCGTCGCCGGGGTGCGAGCGCAGCCGGGCGATGTGGCCCGACAGCCAGCGGTCGAACGCCAGCAGACCGAGCTCGGTGCGGCGGAACTGCCGCCAGGGCAGGACGAAGTCCAGGCTCGGCGCGGCGGCCTCGCCGAAGTGCAGCACGAGGTCGCGGTCCTCCTCGGGCACGCCGAGGATGTCGCTGATCACCGCGACCGGCAGTCGGGAGCAGTACGCCTCGACCAGGTCGACGACCTCGGCGCCGGTGGCCGCGCGGCGCCGTTCGAGGGCGTCGAGCAGGGCGTCGGCGGTGAGCTGGACCCGGTCGCGCAGCTGCGCGACGGCGCGGGCGGTGAACACCGACGACACCAGCGTCCGGTAGCGGGTGTGCTCCGGCGGCTCGACCGAGAGCAGCGACGGCGCCTGGACCGGGTGCAGTGCGCCGGTGCGCGTGGTCGCCTCGATCTTGCCGAGCAGGCCCGGCAGCTGCTCGCCCATGGACACCACGCGGAAGTCGTCGGACCGCAGCACGTCGAAGGCGATCCCGTGGTCCACGGTGATGGCCGAGACCGCGGTACGGGTCACCCGACCACGTCCACGCACCTCGTCCCACACCGCGCTCGCGTCGTCGCGCAGGGTCGGGTCGACGATGAGGCGCGCCTGCGGGTCCCCCGCGCGGGCCGCCCGCTTGATCGCGACGCGTGGGAGGCCGTCGAGCGCGGTCCAGCGGGCCAGCAGCTTCGTCTCGCGCAGGGCGGATCCGACGACGGGGGCGTCCGCGAGGCTCATCGGCTCATCGTGCCCCGTGACGCAGGGCCGAGGCCACCAGGAGATCGACCAGTTCAGGGTACGGGACCCCGCTCGCGGCCCACATGCGCGGGAACATCGAGACCGGGGTGAAGCCCGGCAGGGTGTTGACCTCGTTGACCACGAGGCGGCCGTCGTCGTGGACGAAGAAGTCGACCCGGGCGAGCCCGGCACAGTCCAGGGACCGGAAGGCCGCGACCGCGGCGTCCTGGACGGCGCGCGTGACGTCGGGTGGCAGGTCGGCCGGGACGTCGAACTCGCAGGCGTCGTCGAGGTACTTGGCCTCGAAGTCGTACCAGTCGTGGCCGGACTTCAGCCGGATCTGCGCGGGGACGCTCGCGCGGGGAACGCCGTCCGCGTCCTCCAGCACACCGCACTCGACCTCGTGCCCGGTCTGCGCGGCCTCGACCAGGACCTTGTCGTCGTGCTCGAGGGCGAGACGGACGGCGTCGGCCAGCTCGCTCCAGTCGCGCACCCGGGTGATGCCGACGCTGCTGCCCGCCCGGGCCGGTTTGACGAACACCGGCAGGCCGAGGTGTTCGAGGTCGGCGGCGAGCACCGGGTCGCCGCGGTGCAGGACGGCGAACGCGCCGACGTCGAGACCGTCGGCGCGCAGGAGCTTCTTGGTCATCTCCTTGTCCATCGCGGCCGCGCTCGCGAACACGCCGGAGCCCACGTAGGGGATGCCGGCGAGGTCGAACAGGCCCTGCACCGTGCCGTCCTCGCCGAACCGCCCGTGCAGGACGGGGAAGACGACGTCGACCGCCGGCAGGTCACCACCCCCGAGCGCGACCAACCCGCCGCCGTGCGGGTCCGGCGAGAGGACGACCTCGGTGCCCTCCCCGACGTGGGGGGTCTCGCGGCCGGCGATGGCCATCCGGGACGGGTCGGTCGCGGTCAGCTGCCACCGACCCTCGGTGGTGATGCCGACGGGGACGACCTCGTACCGGTCGGGGTCCAGCGCGGCGATGACGCTGCCCGCGGACACGACGGAGATTCCGTGCTCACTGCTGCGGCCGCCGTAGACCACGGCGACGCGGAGACGGCGGTCCGGGGTGCTCTGCACCCCGGCAACCTACCGAGCGGACCTACCGGGCGGCTGCGGTCCGCTCCGTGGCGGTGGGCGTGTCGGGCAGCGGCAGGTGCGTTCGCACCCAGCCCTCGAGCTCGCCGAGAATGGGATCGAGCGCCCGACCGGCCTCGGTGAGGCTGTAGCTCACGGTGACGGGGGGTCCGGCGGCGACGTCACGGGAGACCACGCCGACGGCGACGAGCTCGGACAACCGGTCGGAGAGCATCGAGTCGCTGATGGCGGCGACGGCCCGGGACAGTTCGGCGAACCCCGCGGGGCCGATCGACAACGCGCCGATGATCACGCCGTTCCACCGCTTGCCGAGGATCTCGAACGCGCGGGACAACGCGACGGTGCACCGCTCGGTGCGTTCGACACGCTCCACGCTCGGGCCGGCCACCGCTGGAGTGTACGGGCCGACCCCTGTCGGCAGGGCGTTCCCGCGCGACCTCGTCGTCTGCACCAGGTTGCTCATGTGGGGTCCAACGCCGCCGGCCGGGCGACCCATCCACTCGCGTGACCGGAGTCACTCTGATCCTGCGGGTCACTCGGAATTACCTAGTGGTGCCCGGTCTTGCACCGGTCATGACCTCGACCATGACGCGGCTGCCCGTCCTCGACGACGCCGGCCGCTCCCTGCTGTTCACCGACGCGCGGACGGCGAACTCGTTCTCCGACGCCCCGGTCGACGACGAGACCCTGGCCGCCGTGTGGGAGCTCGCGAAGTGGGCGCCCACCGCCGCCAACACCCAGCCGCTGCGCGTGGTGTTCGTCCGCACCGCGGAGGCCAAGGCCCGCCTGGTTCCCCTGATGAACGAGGGCAACCGGGCCAAGACCGCCGCTGCGCCCGTCACGGCCCTCCTCGCGGCCGACACCGACTTCCACGAGTTCACCGAGCAGACCTTCCCGGCGCGCCCGCACCTGCGCGACCAGTGGGAGGCGCAGGGCCCCGAGGCCCGGGGCGCCGCCGCGAGCTTCAACGGCGCCCTGCAGGCGGGGTACTTCATCCTCGCCGCGCGCGCCCACGGCCTGGCCGCGGGCCCCATGGGCGGGTTCGACCGCGACGCTGTCACCGCCGAGTTCTTCCCCGGTGGCCGCGAGCGGGCCATCCTCGCCGTCAACCTCGGCCAGCCCGGTGAGAACCCGTGGTTCGACCGCCTGCCCCGGCTCCCCCACGACGACGTCGTGCGTTGGGCGTGAGCGCGATGACCGACACGACCTACGCCGTCACCGGCGCGACCGGCGGCCTCGGCCACGGCATCGTCACCTCCCTGCTGGACCGTGGCGCCGACCCGGCCCACGTGATCGCGGTGGTCCGCGACCCGGCCAAGGCCGCGGACCTCGCGGAGCGCGGCGTGACCGTGCGGGTCGGCGACTACGACCGACCCGACACCCTCGCCACCGCCTTCGAGGGCGTCGACGTCCTGGTGCTGGTCAGCAGCAGCGACCCCGGCCAGCGCATCCCGCAGCACACCGCGGTGATCGAGGCGGCCACCGCCGCCGGCGTCTCGCGCATCGTCTACACCAGCGCTCCGCAGGCCGACACGTCCTCGTTCTCGTTGGTCGACGACCACCGGGCGACCGAGGAACTGTTGCAGGCGGGAACGGTGCCCTACACCGTGCTGCGCAACAACTGGTACGTCGAGAACTACACCCGCGACCTCGACGCGACCCTCGAACGTGGGTCCGCGATCGGCTCGGCGCACGACGGCCGGGTCGGGCTCGCGCTGCGCGCCGACTACGCCGAGGCCGCCGCGGCCGCGGCGTTCGGCGACGGGCACGAGAACGCCGTGTACGAACTGGCCGGACCCCTCGTGACGCTCGACGACTTCTACCGCGCGCTGTCGGCCGCGACGGGCCGCACGGTCACCTACGTCGACCTGTCGACGGAGGACCACCTGGCCGCGTTGCTCGAGGCCGGGCTGCCCGATCCGGTCGCCGGTTTCGTGGTCTCCATCGACACCGCGATCGCGAACGGTGAACTGGCCACCGCGCCGGACGACCTCGTCGCGCTCCTCGGCCGGCCGCCGGTCCCGCTCGACGAGGCGTTGCACCGCATCGTCGGCGCCTGAGCCCCACCCGTCGCGCGAGGTCCGGCTACTCGCGCGTGGTCTCGCGTCCCATGAGCATCCGCACCGCTTCCTGGGGCGCGAGACCGTGGTGGCAGACGGCGTCGACCGTGCGGCAGATCGGCATGTCGACCCCGGCGCGGGCCGACAGGTCCAGCACGGCCGCACACGACTTGACGCCCTCGACGACCTGACCGTGCGTGGCCTCCTGCGCCTGCTGCAACGTCTCGCCGCGGCCGAGGCGCTCCCCGAAGGTGCGGTTGCGCGAGAGCGGAGACACGCAGGTCGCGACCAGGTCACCGAGGCCCGCGAGCCCCGCGAAAGTCAGGGGATTCGCGCCGAGCTGCGCCCCCAGGCGGGCCGTCTCGGCCAGGCCGCGGGTGATGATCGACCCGAGCGTGTTGTCGCCGAAGTCGAGCCCGCGCGCCATGCCGCACGCCAGCGCGATGACGTTCTTGACCGCCCCGCCCAGCTCGCACCCCACGACGTCGACGTTGGTGTACGGACGGAAGTACGGGTTGGTCGTGGCATCCTGCAACGTTTCGGCCCGCGCTTCGTCGATGCACGCGATCACCGTCGCCGTGGGCTGACCGGCCGCGATCTCCCGCGCGAGGTTCGGCCCGGAGACCACCGCGATCCGCTCCAACGGCAACCCGGCCACCTCGGCGATGACCTCGCTCATGCGCTTGGCGGTGCCGAGTTCGATGCCCTTCATCAACGACACCAAGGTGGAGTCGTCCGGCAGGTCCGGTGTCCACCCGGCGAGGTTCTCCCGCAGCTGCTGGGCAGGGACCGCGAGCGCCACCAGGTCCGCGCCGTCGAGCGCCGCCCGGGCGTCCGACGTCGCCACCACCCCGGCCGGCAGGACCGTCCCCGGCAGGTAGTCCGGGTTCTCGTGGGTCGTGTTGATCCGGTCGGCGATCTCGTCGCGCCGGGCCCACAACCGCACCGGCGTGCCGGCGTCGGCCAGCACCTTCGCGAAGGCCGTCCCCCACGAGCCGGCGCCGAGGACCGCGGCGGTCGTCATCAGGTCTGGTCCGGCACGGCGGTCTCGACCGGGGGCGGCGACACCGGCGGCCGCTTCTCCCCGCGCGCCTCCTCCACCTGGGTCAGCAGCGCGTCCATCACCACGCGGGTCATGGTGCGGAGGTTCTCGGCGGTCGGGGCCACCGGGCCGTCCGCGCCGTGCCGCCAGCGTGACAGGTCGACGGCCGGCCCCGCGGCGATGGTCGCGGGCTTACGGGGCAGAACCTTGAAGCTCTTGCGGTACACATCGATCGTCTGCGGACCCCACTGGCCCACCGGGACCACGGGGATCTCCGGCGCCAGCAGCGCCAACCGGGCGATACCGGTCTTTCCCGCCGCGGGCCAGTGGTCCGGGTCGCGGGTCACGGTGCCCTCGGGGTACACGATGATCGTCTCGCCCCGCCGCAGCGCCTCGACCGCCGAGTCCAGGGCCTCCTTGGCGTGCGGACCTCCGCGGTGCACGGGCACCTGACCCATCCCGCGCAGGCCACGGCCGAGGATCGGCACGTCGAACAGGCTGTCCTTGGCGAGGTAGCGCGGGTTGCGGCCGGCGTCGTAGACGAAGCGGCCGATGATGACGGGGTCGGCGTAGCTGATGTGGTTGACGGCGAGGATGACCCCACCGGTGCGGGGCAGGTGTTCGACGCCGCGGTACCGCAGCTTGAAGAGCAGACCGGCGGGCACACCCACGACGACCATGGCGGCGCGGAACCACGGCGTCCGGGGTTCGATGCTGCCGCGGTGCTTCGGGACTCTCGGTGACACGCGTGCAGTCTGCCGGACGCCGGCCCGGGGCGGTGTCACGACGCCCGACGGCGGGCGGGGAGAATGGGACGCGTGGACGAGGCACCCGCACGGCAGTGGGTCGTGCTGCTGCCGGTCAAGGCGGTCGCGAGCTCGAAGTCGCGGTTGCAGCCCGCGTTCGACGATCCCGACCGGTTGGCCGCCGTGGTGACCGCGATGCGGCGAGACACCCTCGCGGCGATCCGCGGTACCGCCGGCGTGGTCGCGGTGGTCGCCGCCGTCGACCGGCCGGACTCCGCCCGTGGCCTCGGTGCCGGCGTCGACGTCGTCGTCCAGCAGGAACCCGGTCTCAACGGTGCCCTGCGCGCTGCCGACGCCTACGCCACCGCTCAGTTCCCGGCCGCCGGCCGGATCGCGGTGGTCGGCGACCTGCCCGCGCTCACCCCCTTCGCCCTGCGGGAGGTGCTCGACGCCGCCGGACGGTCGGCCCGCGCGTTCGTCCCCGACCTCGCGGGTTCCGGCACGACCATGCTGGCCGTCACCGAGGGCCCGCTCGAGCCCGAGTTCGGCCCGGGGTCGGCCGCACGCCACGCCCGCACCGCGACCCCGGTCCGCGCGGCCGCCGCCGCAAGGCACGACGTCGACGTCCCCGAGGACCTCACCGGCCCGCCCGCCACGGGGTTCGGGCCGGCCACCCGCGCCGCGCTCGCCGAGCCTGCGGCCGCGGCCAGCGGCGGGGTGTGAACTCCCGTTCATCTCCGACGGGCAGAATCACCGGCGTGTCCGACACCGACCTGACGACCAGCACCCCCCGCCGTCCGTTGCCGACGAACGGCGCCCAGGCGGGCGCGATCGACGTCGACATCGAACCCGAACCGGTCGACGACAGCGCGCTGGCGGTGAACCTCCCGGCCGACCGGTTCAGCAACCGGGAGCTCTCGTGGCTCGCCTTCAACGAGCGCGTGCTCGAACAGGCCGAGAACGCCGAACAGCCGTTGTTGGAGCGGGCGAAGTTCCTCGCGATCTTCGCGAGCAACCTCGACGAGTTCTACATGGTGCGCATCGCCGGGTTGAAGCGGCGCACCGACATGGGCCTGCAGGTCTCCACCGCGAGCGGGATGTCACCGCGCGAGACCCTCGCCGCCCTCGCCGACGCCACCCGCGAGCTCGCCGTCCGGCACGCCCGCGCCTTCACCGACGACATCGAACCGGCGCTCGGCGAGCACGGCATCCGCATCGTCCACTGGGACTCGGTGTCGGCCGAGGGCCGCACGCGGCTCAAGGAGTACTTCGAGTCCAAGATCTTCCCGGTCCTGACCCCGCTGGCGGTCGACCCGGCGCACCCGTTCCCGTACATCTCGGGGCTCTCGATGAACCTCGCCGTCATCGTGCGCGAACCGGACAGCGAGATCGACCGCTTCGCGCGGGTGAAGGTCCCGAACAACGTGCCGCGCTTCGTCATGGTCTCCGAGACCACCTCGTCGGCGGAGTTCCTGCCGCTGGAGGAACTCATCGCCGCGCACCTGTCGATGCTGTTCCCCGGCATGCAGGTGGTGGAGCACCACCTGTTCCGCGTCACCCGCAACGCCGACGTCGAGGTCGAGGAGGACCGCGACGAGGACCTGCTGCAGGCCCTCGAACGCGAACTGGCCCGCCGCAAGTTCGGTCACGCGGTGCGCCTCGAGGTCGGCGACGACATCGACGACGCCGTCCTCGACCTGCTCATGAGCGAGATCGAGGTGCAACCCGAGGACGTCCAGAAGCTGCCGGGTCTGCTCGACCTCACGTCGCTCTGGCAGATCTACGGGCTCGACCGCCCGACTCTGAAGGACAAGCCGTTCACGCCGGCGACGCCCACGCGGTTCATGGAGGGCGAGACCCCGAAGTCCGTGTTCGCCACCCTGCGCGAGGGTGACGTGCTCGTGCACCACCCGTACGAGTCGTTCGCGACCTCGGTGCAACGGTTCATCGAGCAGGCGGCGATCGACCCGAACGTGCTCGCCATCAAGCAGACCCTCTACCGGACCTCCGGTGACTCCCCCATCGTCGACGCCCTCATCGACGCCGCCGAGCGCGGCAAGCAGGTCGTGGTGCTGGTCGAGATCAAGGCCCGCTTCGACGAGCAGGCCAACATCAGCTGGGCCCGCGCGTTGGAACGCGCCGGGTGCCACGTCGTCTACGGCCTGGTCGGGCTCAAGACGCACTGCAAGACCGCGCTGGTCGTCCGTCAGGAGGGCGGCAACCTGCGGCGTTACGCCCACGTCGGCACCGGCAACTACAACCCGAAGACGGCCAGGATGTACGAGGACCTCGGGCTGTTCACCGCCGACGAGGCGATCTGCGCGGACCTCACCGACCTGTTCAACGTCCTCACCGGGTACTCGCGCCAGACCGAGTACCAGCGGCTGCTCGTCGCCCCGTTCGGGGTGCGGCGCGGGCTGGTGTCGCGCATCGAGCGCGAGATCGCCCACGCCGAAGCGGGCCGCGGTGGCCACGTGCAGATCAAGACCAACCACCTGGTCGACGAGCAGATCTCCGACGCCCTCTACCGGGCCTCGATGGCCGGCGTGCGGGTGCAACTGCTCGTGCGCACGTTCTGCACGATCCGCGCGCAGGTCCCCGGCCTGTCCGAGAACATCGAGCTGCGTTCGATCCTGGGCCGGTTCCTCGAGCACTCGCGGATCTCCTACTTCGCCAACAACGGCGAACCCGAGTACTTCATCGGCAGCTCCGACCTCATGCACCGCAACCTCGACCGTCGCGTCGAGGTGCTCGCGCCGGTGCAGGACAAGGTCGCGACCGCGCACCTGCGTCAGTGCCTCGACCTCGCCTTCGATCCCGACACCTTCTCGTGGAACCAGCGCTCCGACGGCTCGTGGGAGCGCACCGGCGACGTCGACTACCAGGAGCGTCTGCTGCACCTCTTCGACGACGAGAGCCCGACGCGTCGTTGAGCGCCACGGACATCAGGGCGGCCGGCGGCCTGCTCTGGCGGTCGGGTGGGGCGGGCGTCGAGGTCGCCGTGGTGCACCGGCCGCGCTACGACGACTGGTCGCTGCCCAAGGGCAAGCTCGACGGCCGCGAGGAACCCCTGCTGGCGGCGGTGCGCGAGGTCGGTGAGGAGACCGGCCGGCTCGTGCGCGTCGGACGCCGGCTGCAGACCGTCCGCTACGACGTCGGCAACCAGGCCAAGGCCGTGCAGTACTGGTCGATGCGCGACACCGGCCCGCTCGGCTCGGGCGAGATCGGCGACGTCGACGAGGTCGGGGCGCTGGAGTGGCTGCCGGTCGACGAGGTCGGCGCCCGGTTGTCGTACGCCGACGACCGTTCGGTGCTCGACGGTTTCCGTCGCATCCCCGAGACGACGTCCGTGGTGGCCCTCGTCCGCCACGCTCGCGCCGGCAAACGGGTCGACTGGGACGGCGACGACCGGTTGCGTCCCCTGGACGAGCGTGGCGAGATCCAGGCCGCGGCGTTGGGTCCGTTGCTCGAGACCTTCGGCCCCACCGCGGTGTTCGCCGCCGACCGGGTGCGGTGCGAACAGACGGTCGCCCCGCTGGCCGCTCGCCTCGACCTCGCCGTGACGTCGATGCCCGAGGTCAGTGACGAGTCGTACGAGGCCGATCCCGCCGCGGCGGTCGAGGCCGTCACCACGCTCGCACTGCAGCACCCGGTGACGGTCGTGTGCAGCCAGGGCACGGCGTTGCCGGGCATCCTCGAGCAGTGGCTGCCGCCGCGGTTGTTGTCGACGGTGTCGAGCACCGTCACCCGCAAGGCCGCGTGGTGGGTCGTCGGCGTCCGCGCCGGTGTGCCGGTCTGGATCGACCGCTACGACCGCCCCCGCCCCTGACCGTCCCCGCAACCCCGTCCGGCGAACGGGCACCCTCCCGCCCCGCCCGTGCCCTCCCAGATCTGGTGAGTGGTCACCTTTCCCTGCGAGTGGCGAGAGATTTCCGCCCACTCGACCGGGGAAGTGACCACTCACCAGTCCTCGGGGGGGTCGGAGACGGCAGGGTGCGAACACAGCAGAGGGCCGCGCCGGGGTGTCCGACGCGGCCCTCTGCGTGACGCGGTTCGTGCGGTGGTTCAGCGAGCGGTCTTGCGCGCTGCCTTCTTGGCCGGGGCCTTCTTGGCGGCGACCTTGCGGGCAGGCGCGGCGGCCTTCTTGGCGGCGACCTTGCGGGCCGGCGCGGCAGCCGTCTTCTTGGCGGCGGTCTTGCGGGCCGGAGCAGCGGCGGTCTTCTTCGCCGCGGCGGTGCGCGCCGTCGTGGTCTTCGCGGCCTTCTTCGCCGGAGCCTTCGCGACCTTCTTGGCACCGCTGACGATGGCCTTGAACTCCGTGCCGGCCTTGAAGCCCGGCACCGAGGTCTTCTTGACCCGGACCGGCGCGCCGGTCGCGGGGTTGCGGGCGGTGCGGGCCGCGCGGTCACGCTTCTCGAACTTGCCGAAGCCGGTGAGGACGACCTCCTCGCCCTTGCTGACCGTCGCGTAGATCTGGTCGAACACGGCATCGAGGTAGGTCTGGGCGGCACGACGATCGGTGTCGAGCCGCGTTGCCAGCGCCTCGATGAACTGCGCCTTGTTCACGGGTGTCCTCCTAGGACGGGTACGCCGATGGGTGGCGTGCCGCTCGGACGAGCGGTCAAGAGCACACCGTAGGGCAGGAACGGGCGCACGTCATGCGACACGCGCGGCGCAGCGGGTGAGTTTCGCCCGTGAGCGGCGGGGTTTCCCGACCCCGCCGGGCCGGTCGGCGCCGTCCTCGCGCCGACCGGTGATCGGAGAATCCCTCGACTCCTACGAGGGTTTCCCCGCCGTCGCCAGGAGGTCGATCCGGACGTAGTCCTGGTCGTAGGTGCCGTCGGCGCGACGTAATCCGGGTAACACGATCTTCTCGACGTCGTCGAGGAAATCGGCCCGTTCGGGCGCGGGGACGCCCGGCAGGTACGCGATCGAGACCTGACTCGCGAGCCAGCCCCGCACGCCGTCCTCGTCGAACGGGCGTCGCTGCTCCAGCCGACGGATCCACCCCGGGTCGGACGTGTCGAGACCGGCGGCGTCGAGCAACGGGCGGTGTTCGTCGACCGAGGGGAAGTACCAGGCGGCGGGTGATCCGCCGTGCGCCACGGCCACCTCGTCGAGCAGGGTGCGCGCCGCGGCGATCTGACCCCGCCCGCCGAAGTCGGCGCGGAACCGGCCGCCGGGCACCAGGACGTGCGCGACACCCTCGGCCACCGCGGCCTGATCGGCGACCGGCACCCAGTGCAACACCGCGACGCTGACCACGACGTCGAACGCGTCCGCGCCGAAGCGCGAGCCGACGTCCTGCGCCCGCACCTGTTCGACCTGCAGGTTCGGCGCCGACCGCTGTGATGCGGCGCGGACCATGTCCGGGTCGGCGTCGACGGCCGTGACCGAGCCGTCCGGGACCGCCCGCGCCAACGCGTGGGCGACGTCGCCGACGCCGCACCCGAGGTCGAGCACCCGCTCGTCGCCGCGCAACCCCAACGACGCCAGCAGATCGTCGTCGTAGACGCGGTGGTGACCGAGGTTCGAGCCGTAGGCGTCGGCGCTCCAGGTGGCGGTCACGACGGCACGGCGACCCGCGGCATCCACGGCTTGCGGGTCGGCTCGTAGTCGTCGATCGCGGTCTCCTGGCGCAGCGTGAGGCCGATGTCGTCCAGGCCCTCCATGAGGCGCCAGCGCGTGTAGTCGTCGAGCTCGAACGGGTGCACCTCGCCCTCCCACCGCACCTGACGCTCGACCAGGTCGACGGTCACCTGCAGCGTGGGGTCGTCCTCGATGTCGTCCTGCAGCCGCTGGACGACCTTCTCCTCCAGCACGACGGTGAGCAGCCCCGCCTTCTGCGAGTTGCCCCGGAAGATGTCGGCGAACCGCGGGGCGATGACGGCCTTGAACCCGTAGTCCATGAGCGCCCAGACGGCGTGCTCACGCGAGGAGCCGGTGCCGAAGTCGGGTCCGGCGACCAGGATCGTCGCGCCCTGGAAGCGTTCCTGGTTCAGCACGAAGTCGGGTTCGTTGGCGCGCCAGGCCTGGAACAGGCCGTCCTCGAACCCGGTGCGGGTGACGCGCTTGAGGTAGACGGCCGGGATGATCTGGTCGGTGTCGACGTTGCTGCGGCGCAACGGGACGGGGGTGCCGGTGTGAACGGTGAACGTGTCCATCGTGATCCTTTCGGGGTCCCCGCGCGAAGTCGTCGAGCCGCGGTCGCGAGGAGGACTTCGTGGGGTTACAGGTCGGCGGGGGACGAGAGCGTGCCGGTGACGGCGGTGGCGGCGGCGACCAGCGGTGAGACCAGGTGGGTGCGGCCACCCTTGCCCTGCCGGCCCTCGAAGTTGCGGTTGGAGGTCGACGCGCTGCGCTCGCCCGGGGCGAGCTGGTCCGGGTTCATGCCGAGACACATGGAACATCCGGCCCCGCGCCACTCACCACCGGCGGCCGTGAAGATGGCGTCGAGACCCTCGCGCTCGGCCTGCTCCCGCACCCGCATCGAGCCGGGGACGACCAGCAGACGCACGCCCTCGGCGACCTTGTGGCCCTCGATGACGGCGGCGGCGGCACGCAGGTCCTCGATGCGGCCGTTGGTGCAGGACCCGACGAAGACCGTGTCGACACCCACCTCCCGCAACGGCGTGCCCGCCTCGAGACCCATGTACGCCAAGGCCTTCTCGGCCGCGGCGCGTTCGTCGACGTCCTCGAAGCTCGCCGGGTCGGGCACGGCACTGCCGAGCGGCGCACCCTGCCCGGGGTTGGTGCCCCACGTGACGAACGGCGTGAGGGTGCTGGCGTCGAGGGTGACCTCGGCGTCGAACTCGGCGTCGGGTTCGGTGCGCAGGCTCTGCCAGTCGGCGACGGCGGCGTCCCAGTCCTCGCCGCTCGGCGCGTACGGCCGGCCCTGGATGTAGTCGAAGGTGACCTGGTCCGGCGCGATCATCCCCGCGCGGGCGCCCCACTCGACGGACATGTTGCAGACCGTCATGCGGCCTTCCATCGTCATGTTCTCGAAGGTGCTGCCGCGGTACTCGACCATGTAGCCCTGGCCACCGCCGGTGCCGGCCTTCGCGATGACCGCGAGGATGACGTCCTTGGGTGTCACGCCGTCGGGCAGGTCGCCGTTCACGGTCACGGCCATGGTCTTGGGCCGGTCCAGCGGGAGGGTCTGGGTCGCGAGCACGTGCTCGACCTGGCTGGTGCCGATGCCGAACGCGAGCGCGCCGAACGCGCCGTGGGTCGAGGTGTGGGAGTCGCCGCAGACGATCGTCATACCCGGCTGGGTCAGCCCGAGCTGCGGGCCGATGACGTGGACGATGCCCTGCTCGATGTCGCCCATGGGGAACAGCCGGATGCCGAACTCCGCGCAGTTGGCGCGCAGCGTCTCGACCTGCAGCCGGCTGACCTCGTCCGCGATCGGCAGGAAGATGTCGGTGGTCGGGACGTTGTGGTCCTCGGTCGCGACCGTGAGGTCGGGGCGGCGCACGGGTCGCCCGGCGAGGCGCAGGCCGTCGAACGCCTGCGGGCTGGTCACCTCGTGGACGAGGTGCAGGTCGATGTAGAGCAGGTCGGGTTCCCCGACCGCCCGGCGGACCACGTGCCGGTCCCACAACTTCTCCGCGAGTGTCGTGCCCATGCGCTCTCCCAGCTCGTCGCCCTGAACGATTGGCGTCCCAGACTGTGGGACGGTACGTTCACCTTGTGGGACAGCCTAGCGGTATCGGGGTGCTGGACAAAGCGGTGGCGGTACTCGACGCCGTCACCGCGGAGCCGGTCACCCTCGGTCAACTCGTCGACCGCACCGGGCTGCCGCGGGCGACCGCCCACCGGCTCGCCACCGCGCTGGAGAAGCACCGGCTCGTCGCCCGTGACGCCGACGGCCGCTACGTGGTCGGGGAGCGCGCGGCCGAACTCGCCGCCGCCCGGCCCGATTCCCTGCTGACCAACGCGGCTCCCGTCCTCGCCACGGTCCGCGACAGTTGTGGTGAGAGTGCGCAGCTCTACCGGCGCGAGGGGCACGAGCGGGTCTGCGTGGCCGTCGCCGAACGCACCCACGGCCTGCGCACCACCGTCCCGGTCGGCGCGCGACTGCCGCTCACCGCGGGGTCCGGAGCGCAGGTGCTGGTCGCCTGGTGGGACGACGAGCCCGCCGTGGCCGAGGTCCTCACGCAGGCGCAGTACACGGCCCGCACCCTCGCGGAGGTCCGGCGGCGCGGCTGGGCGCAGTCGGCCGGCCAACGCGAACCCGGTGTGGCGTCGGTGTCAGCGCCCGTCCGCGGCCCGGACGGCGCGGTGGTCGCGGCGCTGTCGATCAGCGGCCCGATCGAGCGGTTCGGCCGCTCCCCCGGGGTGCGGTACGGCCCGGTGCTCGCGGCGGCCGCCGCGAGGCTGCACGCCTGACCCGGCGCGACTCAGCTCGGACCGCGACGACGCAGGGGCCGGGGCAACGGGGTCCGGCGCAGGGTGCGCACGGCCCGCGTCCGCGCGAGCGGTGCGAGATCGGGCAGCCGCCGTGAGAGGTCGACCGGGCCGGAGATCTGCCAGCCGCGCCAGACCGCGAGCAGCCGCAGACCCGTGACGAACACGATGGTCACGAGGTCGGCCACGACGGTGTCGACGCCGGCCACGCGCTTGGTGGTCACGAGCAGGATGGCGCCCAGCAGCGCCGCGAAGGCGTTCACCGTGCCGGGCCGGGCGATGTCGGGGACCTGCCCCAGGATGAGGTCACGGATGAACCCGCCGCCGACGGCCGTCACCACGCCGAGGAACACGACCGACGCCCCGGGGAACCCGTACAGGTCGGCCTTCTCGGCCCCCACGACCGTGAACAGCCCGAGCGCCAGGGCGTCGAGCACGACCAGCAGCGGGTTCAACCGGGCCAGCCAGCCCGCGAAGAAGAACGCCACCAGCGCCGCGACCGACACCGTCGGCAGGTAGAGCGGATCGGTCAGCGCCACCGGCGTGCCGACGCCGAGCAGGACGTCACGGATCAGACCGCCCCCGAGGCCGGACACCAGCGAGAGCAGCAGCACGCCGGTGACGGCGAAACCCTCACGCGCGGCGAGCAGACCGCCGGACAGCGCGCCGACCACGATCGCCGACAGGTCGATCCACGACGGGACCGTCAGTCCCGACCGGAACGGGTCGAGGAGCGCGAGCAGCACGGGCGCAGTGTTCCACCCCGGCATCGGTCACCAGGTGGTCGCGACGTAGGTCGTCTCCAGGTACTCCTCGACGCCCTCGTAGCCACCCTCGCGACCGAGGCCGGACTGCTTGACCCCGCCGAACGGCGCCGCGGGGTCGGAGACCAGCCCGCGGTTGAGGCCGACCATGCCGACCTCGAGGCGCTCGGACAACCGCAGCCCGCGTCCGAGGTCGCGGGTGTAGACGTAGCCCGTGAGCCCCATCTCGGTGGAGTTGGCGATGCGGACGGCCTCGTCGTCGTCGTCGACGGTGATGACCGGTGCGACCGGGCCGAAGATCTCGTCGGTGGCGGCGGGCGAGTCGAGCGGGACGTCGGCGAGCACGGTGGGCGCGTAGAAGAAACCGGGGCGGTCGGGCGCGGCACCGCCGATGACGGCGCGGGCGCCGGCGGCCACGGTGCGGTCGACCTTGTCGGCGATGCCCTTCACCGCCTTGGCGTTGATCATCGGACCGACCTGGGTGTCCTCCTCGACACCGGGTCCGACCTTCAGCGCGCCCATGCGCTCGGCGAGACGCCGCGTGAACTCCTCGGCGACCGACCGGTGCACGATGAAACGGTTGGCGGCGGTGCAGGCCTCGCCGCCGTTGCGCATCTTGGCCAGCATGGCGCCGTCCACCGCGGCGTCGAGGTCGGCGTCGTCGCAGACGAGGAACGGGGCGTTGCCACCCAGTTCCATCGACGCGCTCGTGATGTTCGCAGCGGCCTGACCCAGCAGGAGCGCGCCCACGCCGGTCGAGCCGGTGAACGACACCTTGCGCACACGGGTGTCGGCGAGCAGGTGCTCGACGAGCGGGCCGGGCTTGCTCACCGGCAGGGCGTTGACCACGCCGGCCGGCGCGCCGGCCTCGGTGATCAGCTGCGCGAGCAGCAGCACGGTCAGCGGGGTGTCCTCGGCCGGCTTGAGGATGGTCGTGCAGCCCGCGGCGAGAGCCGGCCCGAGCTTGCGGGTGGCCATGGCGGCCGGGAAGTTCCACGGTGTCAGCAGCAGCGAGACCCCTACCGGCTTCTTGAACGTGACGATCCGGTTCGCGCCCGAGGGCGCCATCCGGACCTCACCGCCGATGCGCACGGCTTCCTCGCTGTACCACCGGAAGAACTCGGCGGCGTAGGTGACCTCGCCCTTGGCGTCGGTGAGCGACTTGCCCATCTCCAGGCTCATGAGGCGGGCCAGGTCGTCCGCGTGCTCGATCATCAACTCGAAGGCGTTGCGGAGGACCACCGAACGCTCGCGCGGGGCGGTGGCCGCCCAGCCGGGAGCGGCGGCCGCGGCCGCGGCGAGCGCGCGGTCGGCGTCGGCGAGGTCGCTGTCGGCGACACTGGTCAGCACCTCACCGGTCGACGGGTTCAGCACGTCGAAGGTGCCACCCCCGCCCGGACCCCACGAACCGTCGAGGAACACGCCGGTGGGGATGTCGAGGTCGATGCCGGGCAGCTTGGTCATGACGTCGTTTCTACTCGCCCTACCGTGGGTGGTGTGGCTGACGTCGTGCGGGTCCGTGCGCTGGTGTCCGGTCAGGTGCAGGGCGTCGGGTTCCGGTGGTGGACCCGCGCCCGCGCGCTGGAACTCGGGCTCGCGGGGCACGCGAAGAACCTCGACGACGGCCGGGTCGAGGTCGACGCCGAGGGGCCGGAGCCGGACCTCGACGCCCTGGTGACGGCGCTCCGGTCCGGGGGCACCCCCGGTCGGGTCGAGGAGGTCGTGACCTCGACCCTCACGCCGACCGGCCGCCACGGCTTCACCGAGCGCTGAGCAACCGCTGCACCACCAGCTCCGGGTGGTCCCGGTGGATCGAGTGCGACGAGTCGGGCACGGTCTCGAAGGTCCACCGCGGGTTCGCCGCCGGGAGTGACTCGAGCAGGAACGGCGCGAGCGCCGACCCGTCGGTCGCGACGAGGACGAGCACCGGCACCGCGACGTCGGCCGCCGCGGCGGTGACGTCCCACGGCTGGTTGTCGAGCACGAACCGCCGCACGGCCTCGACGTCGGCGGCCGCCGTGGCGGCGACACGCGCCTCGACGGTCCGTGGGTGCCAGTGCGGGTGCGCGGCCGCGACGTCGTCCGCGGTGAGGGACTTGTCGGCGACGAGCTGGTCCGCGAGACCTGCCACCGCGTCGGCCGGCGCGACCAGCGCCGGGTCGATGAGCACCGCCCGCCGGGCGACGCCGGGGTGTCGCGCGAGCAGTTCGGTCCCGATCGCCCCGCCGAGGGAGTGACCGACGTAGAGGTCGAAACCGTCGCCGACCTCGGCGTGGACGGCGTCGGCCACGTCGGCGAAGCGGTACGAGGACGCGGGTCCGGACGCCCCGTGACCCGGCAGGTCGACCGCCGTCACCGCCCACCCGGCGACGGCGAGCGGCTCGGCCAGTTCCCACATCGTGGCGGCCGAGGACGTGATGCCGTGGACCAGCAGCGCCCGGGGCGCCTGCGGGTCGTCGGCGGGGCCGAGGTGTTCGGTGTGCAACGGTCAGTCCTTCGGCATGACGTCCGCCCCCGCCCAGGCCAGGCGGCGGTCGGAGTGCGGATCGGGCTCGATGTGGTCGCCCGGGACGTCGAACACCCGCACGGCGCGGGTGTCGGGGTCGTAGCCGGGCCAGTCGTCCCCGGGGTCGAGGTCGTGGACGAACCGCACCCACGCCCACTGCAGCCGGGCGGCGAGCGAGGACCGGGCCGCGCCGGCCGGGCCGCGCAACGCCCACGACGCCGGGCCCTTCCAGTTCCAGAGGTAGGGCAGTTCGGCCGCGTGGGTCGCGCCCCACCAGGGCACACCGGCGTCGAACCGGTAGACGAACGCCGGTCCCCCCGCCACGGCGTGCCGCTCGGCGAAGTGCCGGGTCGGCTGGGCGAAGTCGAAGTCGGTGGTCAACGCCCGGTCGCCGCGCCGGTCGGCGGGATAGGCCCGCAGGATGCGGGCGGCGTGGACCTCGCCGAGCGCGGCGGTCAGCCGGGCCGCGACGGTCGCCCGGTCGGTCGGCACGACGTCACCCGGCAGCTTGCGGAACAGCTCGACCTCGTCGTGGTTGCTGCCCGCGAGCAACGCCACGCCCGGACGGGTGCTGGACTGTGCAGCCTGCAACGATCCCGGCACGAGGTCGTCGTCGAACCACGGCGCCGCCGGGGTGGTGCCCGTGACGGCCCTGCGCACCGCCTCCTGCGCCTCCAGCAGCCGGCCGGTCGACAGCGACCTCAGCACCGACGCGTCCCTGGTGACGCCGAGGTCGTCGAGGTACCGCCGGGCGATGCGTTCGCGGGTGCGGTCGCCGTGCACCAGCGAGTACGACCCGCTCTGCATGACCGCGCCGCGGAACAGGCCGTCGGTCGCGGGCGCGCACATCAGCATCGCCACCGCGATCGAGCCGGCCGACTCCCCCGCGACCGTCACCCGCGCCGGATCGCCTCCGAACCCGGCGATGTTCTCGTGGACCCACCGCAGCGCCGCGATCTGGTCGCGCAGGCCGTTGTTCGTCGACACGTCGAGGTCGGTGACCGCGCCGAGGTCGACGAAGCCGAACACCCCGAGCCGGTAGTTGACCGTGACGACCACGAGGTCGCCGAGATCGGCGAGGTGGGCGCCGTTGTAGAGCGCGCCGCTGCCGCCGGTGAACGCACCCCCGTGGATCCACACCAGGACCGGCCGCCCGGTGTCGGACGACGAAGGCCCGCTCGGGGCGTGCACGTTGAGGTACAGGCAGTCCTCACCGACGCCGTCACCGAGGGCGCGGACCGGTGCGGTGAGCGAACCGGCCTGGGGCGCGCCCGCGCTGTAGCGGTCGGCCGGCCGGACCCCGGTGAGCGGGACGGCCGGCGCGGGCGGGCGGAACCGCAACGGTCCGACCGGCGCGGCGGCGTACGGGATCCCGAACCAGGCGTGGGTCCCGGCGGCCCGCCGCACGCCCCGGAACGTGCCCGAGGACGTCTCGACGTCGAGAGAGTTCACCGGGTCACCGCCCGCCCACGGCCGTCATCGGCAGCACCAGGGCCAACTGCCGCGACTGCGCCACCAACGTGTCCGAGCTGTCCCACAGGTCGACCTCCTCCTCGTGGAAACCGTGCCCGACGTGCCGGGTGTCGACCACGGCGCGCAACCAGCCGGGAACCGGACGCGCCCGCACGTGGACGGTCAGCTCGACGGTCGTCGACCACACCCCGAGGTCGGCGACCACAGGGGGCATGCCGTCGGCGAACTGCACGAGGGCGAGCGGGTCGGGCTCGCGGCCGTCGCGCATCCGCAGCCACAACGCCGATGTCGGGAACCCGCTCGGGCGTCCCTGCGCCCAGCCCGGGAGTTCGGGATAGCGCAGTTCCAGCCGGCCCATCACCGACGACTCGGCGTGCGACGCGGCTTCGGGCCGCAGCGTGGTCGGGTCCAGGCACTGCTCGACCGGCGGGAGATCCGGCGGCGTCAGACGTTCGTGGGCGAGGTCGGGAGCGTCGGGCCGGTCGAGGTCGGCGAACGCGGCCTGGACCCGCACCACCTCGTCGCCCTCCTGGGTGAGGACCGCGCTGCCGAAGGCGATCCGGCGCCCGGCCTTGTGCACCGCGGTCGCGACGTGCGCCGCACCGTGTCGTCCCGGCCGCAGGAACACGGCCGACACCGAGACCGGGTCGGGCAGCGGCATGTCCGCCGCGAGCGCGCGGGTCGCGATCGACATGAGGTACCCGCCGTTGGGAACGCCCGGCGCGCCGTCCCAGCGCGCGCCCACCGAGGCGTCGTGGCCGCCGCCGGGGGCCGGCGTGACCCGGGTGTCGTCGTCGAACCCCACGGTCAGCGCCGGCCCAGCGCGGTGAGCGGGCGGGACGCGGGACGCTGGCGCGACATGCCCCGATCCTGCCCCACGGTCACGCGACGGGCTCGGACCCCTCCAGCCACCCCGCCAGGTCGTCGGTGTCGCGGGCCATCGCGACGTAGTCGAACGCCACGACCGCCCACGGGTGCAACTGGCCCGAGGTCGCCGCGGGCGTCTGCGAGAACCCGGCCTGCTTGCCCAGGGCGTCCGCGTCCATCGCCCGTTCCGAGTACAGGACGACGTCCGTGGCCTGGTCCGCGATGTTCTCCCACGAGGTCTGCAGCCAGTAGTAGTTGTCGCCGGGCAGGTCGGGGACGTCGACGCCGAGCGTGTGCCAGGTGTTGAGCAGCGGGTCGTCCTGCCAGCGGGCCACGTACACGCCGTCGTCGACGTACCCCGCGATGGCCGAGACGGTGAGTCCCGAGGCCGCGGCGGCCTTCAACCGGTCGGCCGCGGCCTGGAAGTCCGCGCGCGAATCGGCGATGACACCGGAGTCCTCGTCGACACCGAGCGACACCGCGAGGTCGACGATCCGGTCGGCGACGTCGGTCGCCTCGCCGCTCACGCCGATGACGACGAGGGGCGCGATGGCCGCGACCGCCTTCTGCTGCGCGAGGTCCTTGAAGCCGTAGTACAGGCCGTCGGGGTCGAGGTCCTTCCCCCGCGCCGTCGGGTAGTGGGTGACGACGACGATGTCCGGCCGCGCCGCGGCGAGCGACTCGATGTTGATCTCGCCGTACGCCCGGCCGACCTCGGTGACCCCGCTCGTGTCCTTGCCATCGAAGCCCGGCTCGTCGGAGATCGGGGTCTGCCCGAAGCTCGCCACCGGCTCGATGCCGTAGCTCCACAGCGACCCGAGCGGGTCGCTGTACCCCGCGACGCGGTCGGGGGTCTCGTCGAGCGAGATCGTCTTGCCCAGGTCGTCGGTGAACGACCACGGGCCGGAACCGCCCGCGGCCCCGCTCGCGTCGTCACCTCCGGAGCCGCACGCGGCCAGGGTGAGGGTCAGGGCGACGAGGGCGGCGGTGACGGCGGCCAGGCGGGAGAGCCGGGTCGGGCGGGACGTCATGCGGTGAGCTCCTTCGTGGGAGTCGCGGCCGCCGGGCGGCGGACCGCGGTGTGCGGGACGACGACGGGATCGCCCGTGTCGGGGTCGGTGAGCACGCGGGCGGACAGTCCGAAGACGTCGCGCAGCATGGCCTCGGTGAGCACCTCACGCGGGTGGCCGTCGGCGTGGACCCGGCCGCCGTGCAGCACCACCAGCCGGTCGGCGTAGCGGGCGGCGAGGCCGAGGTCGTGGAGCACGACGACGGTGGTGAGCCCGCCGTCGACGGTCAGCCGGTGCACCAGGTCGAGCACCTCGACCTGGTGGGCGAGGTCGAGGTAGGTCGTCGGCTCGTCGAGCAGCAGGACGTCGGTGCGCTGGGCGAGGGTCATCCCGATCCAGGCCCGCTGCCGCTGGCCGCCGGAGAGCTGGTCGAGGTGCCGTCCCGCCTCGGCGGTGAGGCCGACGGCTGCGAGGGTCTCGTCGACGATCGCGACGTCGGCGCGGGTCGGTTGCCGCAGCAGACCCTGGTGGGCGAATCGGCCGCGCGCCACCAGGTCGCGCACGGTGAGCCCGGGCGGGGCCTGGGTGGTCTGCGGGAGCAGCGCCAGCCGTCGGGCCAGGGCCTTGGTGTTCCAGTCCCCCACGGCGCGGCCGTCGAGTTCGGCGTGCCCGGCGCGTGGCGGGAGAAGTCGACCGAGGGCGCGCAGCAACGTGGACTTGCCGCAGCCGTTCGGGCCGACCACCGCGGTCGTGCCCGGGTGGAGGTCGAGGTCGAGGTCCTCGACCACGGTGCGGTCGTCGTAGCCGAGGGTGAGTCGGACGGTGCGCAGGGTCACGGGGTCACGCCTTCCGTCGCCGGACCAGCAGCCGGATGAGGTACGGAGCGCCGATGGCCGCGGTGATGAGGCCGACAGGGATCTCGAAGTCGGTGACGGTCCGGCCGATGAGGTCCGCGACCGTGACCAGCGCGGCGCCGGTGGCGGCACTCGCGAGCAGCGGGATGTCGGCCCGGCCGGTGAGGCGCAGGGCGATCTGCGGTGCGACCAGGGCGACGAAGGGCACCGGGCCGGCGGCGGCGACCGCGGCAGATGCCAGCAGCGCCGACAGCGCGGCCACGGTGAGTTGCACCGTGCGCAGCCGGGTGCCGAGGCCACGGGCGACGTCGTCGCCGAGCGCCATGGCCGCGAGCGGCCGACGCAGGAACGCCGCGGCCGGCAACAGGATCGCCGCGCTGATGACGAGCGGCACGAACTGGTCGAACGAGCGCGAGTTCAGCGAGCCGGTCAGCCAGACCGCGGCCGAGCCCGCCTCGCTGATCGACGCCGAGACCAGCAGCCACGAGACCGCGGCGGTGGTCATGAACGAGGCGCCGATGCCGACCAGGACGAACCGGTCGGGGGCGAGGTCGCCCCGCCAGGCCAGCCCGAAGATCAGCAGCGCGGTGACCAGGCCACCGACGGCCGCGGCGATGGGGATCGCGACGGTGGCGTATCCCGCGGCCAGGCCGTAGGTTCCGCCGCCGACGACGATGGCGGCGACCGCCGCGGCCGACGCCCCGCCCGTGACACCGAGCAGGTCCGGGCTGGCCAGTGGGTTGCGGGTGAACGACTGGGTGAGCGCGCCCGCGGTGGCGAGCAGCGCCCCGACGACGACACCCGTCGCCGCCCGCGGCAGCCGCACCTCGGTGACGATGTAGCGGGTGCCTTCGTCACCTCCGCCGAGCAGCGCCCGCACGACACCGGCCGGGCTGACGGGGAACTGGCCGACCGCCATCGAGACCAGGAACGCGACGACGGCCAGGATGCACAGTGCAACGGTCGTGCCGAGGGCCCTGGCGGCCGGGCGGTGCGGGACGGGAGGAGCGGCCGCGGCCGGCTGCAGCGTCGTGGTCACACCGCCACCGTCCGTCGGGACCGGGCGACGGCGATGAAGACCGGGCCGCCGGCGATCGCTAGCACGATGCCGACCTGCAACTCGGACGGCGTGATGACGACCCGGCCGACGATGTCGGCGGCGAGCAGCAGCGCGGAGCCGACCAGGCCGGAGACCGGGACGAGCCGCCGGAAGTCGCCGCCGACCAGGCGCCGGGCGATGTGCGGGGCGGCGAGGCCGAGGAAGCCGATCGGCCCGGCGGCGGCGACGGCACCACCCGACAGCAGCACCACCGCGAGCAGCCCGACCAGTCGGATGCGTCCCACGTCGTGGCCCTGCGAGACGGCGACGTCCGCGCCCAGGGTCAGGGCGTTCAGGCCGGGGGCGTTGAGCACGGCGAGCACCGCACCGACCGCGAGGAAGGGCGCGACGTCGAGCGCGACGCCGAGGTCGCGGCCGGCCAGCGATCCCGCCACCCAGCGGCGGTAGACGTCGAGGGTGGTGCGGTCGTTGAGCACGAGCAGCGACGTGCCGGTGACCAGCAGCGCGGTCACCGCCGCGCCGGCGAGCGCGAGCGGGGCGAACCCGACACCGCCGCTGCGCGCGGCGATCGCCGCGACAGCCACCGTGGCGGCGAACGCGCCGGCGAGGGCGAGCCACACGTAGCCCGAGGCGGTGCGGACGTCGAGCAGGTAGATCCCGGCGACGACCGCGAACGCGGCCCCGGCGGCGATGCCGAGCAGTCCGGGGTCGGCCAGCGGGTTCCGGGTGTGGCCCTGGGCCACCGTGCCGGCGACGGCCAACGCCGCGCCGACGAGCAGCGCCAGCAGGGTGCGGGGCCACCGACCCCCACGGACGTCGGCGATCGTGTCGGCCGGGCCGGTGCCCCTGACGGCGTCCCAGACCGCGCCCGGGCCGACCAGGTCGGAGCCGATCGCGAGGCTCGCGACCACCAGGACGAGCAGCGCCACGAGCAGCACGGGAACGACCCGGGCGGTCCTGGACACCGACATGGGCGATGAGGTTAGCCTTACCTAATCTGAATGCCGAGCGAGGGGTCTCCTTGACAGCCACCAGCACCCGGACCGAGCCCGCCTACCGCGTCTTCGAGACCCGCGTGAGCGGGGTGACGCCCCTGACGCCGCACTTCGTGCGGGTGACGGTCACCGGCGACGACCTCGACGACTTCGCCGACCACGGCGACGACCAGCGCTTCAAGCTGGTGCTGCCGCTCCCCGGACGCGGCCTCGGCGACTTCCCCCGGACCGGCGAGGACTGGTACCTGGACTGGCGGCACCTCGCGCCGGAGCGGCAGAACCCGATCCGCACGTACACCGTGGCGGGGGTGCGGCCCGCTCGGCGCGAGGTCGACGTCGTCATGGTGCGGCACGGCGCGACCGGCCCGGCGTCGGCCTGGGTGGAGACCGTGACGCCCGGCGACCCGGTCCTGCTGGTCGGCCCGAACGCCCGCAGCGGGGCCCCGACCCGCGCCGCCGAGTGGGCACCACCGGCCGAGGCCGACCTGCTGGTGGCGGGTGACGAGACCGCCGTGCCGGCGATCGTCTCGATCCTCGCGGGCCTGTCCCCCGACCGCTGCGGCGTGGCCGTGCTCGAGGTGCCGACGTCCGAGGACGTCCTGCCGGTGCAGGCGCCTGCAGGCGTCGAGGTCGTGTGGCTGGGCCGTGACGGCCGTCCGCACGGATCGTTGCTGGATGCAGCGGTGCGCACGACTGCCGCAAGACTGGTGCACACGACAACGAACCGGGTGTTGGTCGAGGACACCGACCACTCCGACGACGACGACCTGCTGTGGGACGTCGCCAGCGCCGCGGACGGTTTCTACGCCTGGCTCGCGGGTGAGGCCGGCACCATCCGTACGCTGCGGCGCCACCTGGTGGGCGAGGTCGGACTCGACAAGCGGGCCGTGACCTTCATGGGGTATTGGCGGCGCGGCGCGTCGGAGGCCACCTGACCCACCGACGCGGTCTCAGCTCGGGAGCAGGAACGTCCAGAGCTTGGTGATGAGGCCGTCCTCGACGAGTGCGATGTCGAGGCCACGCACCACCGGTGGCTGACCCTCGGGCCCGAGGTTCCAGGCGAGGTGACCGAGGTCGTGGTTGACCATGACCTCACCCGCCGCCGTGAACACGAAGTCCGGCGCGGACGCGAGCAGGCCGGCGGCCTTGGCGTCGAGCGCGTCGCGCCCGGTGACCACGGCCTCGGGGTCGGCGAACACGACGCCCTCCGCGTACGTGCGGTCGACCGCCGCACGACGCCGGGCGGCGTCGCGCTCGCCGAACACCTCGAACAGGTTGGCGTGCATCAGGGTGGCGACGTCGGTCACGACGGACTCCTCGGGGTGCGGTGCGAACGAGCGGTGCGTCACCGTAGCGGCGTCAGGCCACCGGCTCCTCCGGCCGGGCCTGCCGCGGCAGCCGGAAGACCAGCGCGAACGCGATGGCGATCGGCACCAGGCAGGCCCAGGCGGTGACCTCGAGGGCGTGGGTCGGCAGGTGGTCGCCGAAGCCGGACAGGAAGATCGTGCCGAGGACCGCGACACCCAGCGACGTCGACAGTTGCTGGGTTGCCTCCAGCACACCCGAGGCCGAGCCGACCTCGCGCATCGACACGCTCGACAGCACGAACTGGAACAGCTGCGACAGGCTGGCACCCGCTCCGGCGCCGACCAGGACCAGGCCGGGGACGAGGTCCCACGACGACACCGACGACGACATCGACGCGGTCAGGGCGATCACGGCGACACCCGCACCGATGACCACCAACCCGGCGTGCAGGACCCGCCGCCCGAGCCGACCGGCCAGGATCGTCCCGAGCACCATGCCGAGGACCATGCCGACCACCATCGGGGTGAGCGTGAGGCCGGCGTGGATGGGCGACCAGCCCTCGCCGAGCTGGCCGTAGAGCGAGACCACGAGCAGCACGCCGCCGAAGGCGCCGAACAACGCGAGGACCACGGCGATCCCCGACAGGTAGGTGCGGTTGGTGAGCAGCGAGGGCTCGATCAGGGCGTCGTCGCGGCGGTGCTTCTCCCACCGGAGGAACGCGAGCAGCAGGGTCACACCGAGCCCGAGCAGGACGAACGTCCACGCGGGCCAGCCGTCGGGCTGCCCCTGGATGAGCGGGTAGATGATCGCGACGAGCGCGAGGCCGATGAGCCAGGTGCCGGTGACGTCGAGCTTGAGCCCGGGCCGTCCGAGGCTGCGGGGCAGGGACTTCAGGGCGAGGGCGAACGACACCGCGCCGATCGGCACGTTGATGAGGAAGACCAGCCGCCAGCCGGTGCCCCAGAGGTCGGCGTCGACCAGGGCGCCGGCGGCGATCGGAGCCGCCAGCATCGGCAGCCCCATGGCCGGACCGAACAGCCCGGTGGCCTTGACGAACTCCTTCTCGTCGAAGACCTCACGCATCAGCCCGAAGCCCTGCGGGATCATCAGCGCCCCGAACGCGCCCTGCAGGGCGCGGAACGCGACCAGCACCCGCATGTCGGGAGCGACGGCGCACAGGGCCGAGAAGACGGTGAAGCCGGCGGAGCCGACGAGGAACAGCCGGCGCCGGCCGAGGATGTCGCCCAGGCGGGCACCGGCGACGAGCAGGACGGCGAAGGCGAGCGTGTAGCCCGCGGACAGCCACTGCAGGGTGCTGGCGCCACCGCCCAGGTCGTCGTGGATCGACGGGCCGGCGACGTTGACGATGGTGGCGTCGAAGATGTCCATGAGGTTGGCGGCGAACACGACGCCGAAGACGACCCAGCGCCACCGGTTCACGGTGGGCGCCGCGGCGGTGGCGGTGCTCGTGGGGAGGTCGAGTGCGGTCATGCTCGTAGCGTCGGCCGTCGCGCTGGCACCGCCCGCACACCGTGCTGACACGGCACCACGACCGCTGTCAGCGACGCTGTCAGCGCCGGCGGGCCCGACCTCCCCGGCTCACCGACCGGTGAAGCGGGGCGGGCGACCCTCGGCGCGCGCGGCGCGGTACTCCTGGACGTCGGAGCTGACCCAGCAGGCGGCGAAGGCGGCGTCGACGTCCGCGCGGTCGGCGCCGTTCAGCGCGAGCTTGGAGTAGGCGAGCGACAGCGGGGCGAGGGTGGCCAGTTCGGCGGCCCAGGCCAGGGCGTCGTCGAGGGTGCCGGCGCGGTCGGCGAGGCCGGTGGTCAGCGCCCGCTCGGCCGACACGGTGTCGACCCCCAGCAGCAGCGCCCGCGCCACGCCTCCCCCGGCGACGTCGGCGAGGCGGGCGACGGTCCACGGGTCGACGGCGAGGCCGTTGCGGGCGGTGGGGACGGCGAACCGGGCCCGTTCGTCGACGATCCGCAGGTCGCACGCGACGGCGATCTGGGTACCCGCGCCGACGGCCGGTCCGTTCACGGCGGCGACGACCGGCACCGGCACCGCGGCGAGACCACGCAGCAGGGCGGCGAGCGCGGCGCGGAAGTCCTCGCCATAGACCTGGTCGAGGTCGGCGCCCGAGCAGAACGACGAGCCCGCGCCCGTGACGACGACGCACCGCGCGCCGTCGTCGACCGCCCCCCGCAGCGCCGCCAGCAGCTCGGTGGCGTGCTCGAGGTCGAGCGCGTTGCGTCGTTCGTGCCGGTCGATCGTCAGCAGCGCGACGTCGTCGCGGCGGTCGGCGGTGATCACCCGCGCATCATCGCGGAGTGCCGGCACCCCCGACCCCGGCGAGTGGTCACCTTCACCGCCGAGTGGCCAGCTTTTCCGGGTCTACTGACTGATGTGTGGGTGCCGTCGGGGTAGTTGGGGTCGGTGGCCGCCGAGGTGGAGCATGGCCAGGGCGATCAGTGGTGTTGCGGTGTGGAACCCGAAGGCG